>JAWRKJ010000080.1:0-5482 GCA_040307025.1 Desulfovibrionaceae bacterium
GGACATCGGAGGCAAGCAGGTGACGCTTCGCGGCAAGGACGGCGTGCACATGACCATGGCCGGCTACGATCTGCTGTGCCGGCAGGTGCTCGATAAACTGGATAAAAACGGCGATCTGCCGCACGCCGCCAAATAGCGACCTGAGGCTTGTGCCCGGCCGGACGGCAAGCCCGGTCGGGCACTTCCGCTGCGTTCCGTATCACGACTCCTATTGCGATCCAGCGGCCACTGCGATGCCTGCCCCAGCAACGGCAGCGTGGGGAGCCCGCGCCCAGTGCGGGCGGAAAGCAGCCACCTTTCCTTCTGGGATTCTGGCATTATATTTGCTGAAGGTGTATTCAGATACAGGCGAGGAAGACAGCGCGACGCAACGGCACCGACAAAGGAGGTTGCCATGAAGTATTTTCTGAGCATCATCGCGATGCTGGCGCTTGTCGCCAGTCTCGGTTGCACCCGTATGACCAAGACGCAACAAGGCGCCCTGTCCGGGGCGGCCATCGGAGCCGGAGCCGGCGCGGCCATTGGCGCCATTTCCGGCGGCAGCATCGGCGCCGCAGCCGTAGTGGGCGGTGCCGTTGGCGGCGTGGCCGGCGGCCTTTACGGCCACCAGCAGGAGCGCTACCACAACCACTAGGCAAGGCTCAGACGACATGAAACTTGAAAAGCCGGCGGCATAAATGCCGTCGGCTTTTTTGTCCAAAACGCAACGCTTCGGGCGGCTACGCCTTTTTCTGGCCTTGCCCGAGTATCAGTCGTTTTGATGATATTGCATCAAAATAACTTCCATCATCGAAGAATACGCAACGCCCTCCAGAGCCTTAATCGGCTCCACCGATGGCGGCCGCCTCCTGAGCATGGGGATCGCAGCCGCCGACAATGCGGACCTCACGCTGGGGAAAGGGAATCTCGATGCCGGCTTCGCGAAAACGCCGATCCAAGGCGAAACGGATGTCGGACATGGTGCTCAGCCCCACCGAGACGTTGTCGACCCAGAAAAAAAGCTTGAAGTCGAGAGAACTCTCGCCGAAATTCTGGAACTGCACAACCGGTTCGGGGTGGGCGAGTACCCGGGGATGGGCCTTGGCCGCAGCCAGCAGAATATCGCGCACCTGCTCGGTATCGGAGCCGTAGGCCACACCCACGGTGATTTCCCGGCGCACGGTCGGATCGCGGTGGGACCAGTTGATGAGCTTGCCGGCAATCAAATCCGAATTGGGCACGAACAACGTGGCGTTGTCAAAGGTCCGCACCATGGTATTGCGGATATTGACCTTGCGCACCACGCCCCAGATGCTGTCGATCTGGATGGTGTCGCCGGCCTGGATGGATCGCCCGAAGAGCAGGATCAATCCGGCCACGAAATTGTTGACGATATTTTGCAAGCCGAAACCGATGCCCACGGACAAGCCACCAGCGATCACCGCCAGGCTCGTAAAGGAAAAGCCCAGCAGAAAAAGTGAAATCAGGGCATAAGCCCCCCAGAACACATAGCGGGAGGTGGTGTCGAGGACATCGCGCACGCCAAGGTCGATGCCTGGCCGCAGCTTCGGCAGGTCCCGGATCAGGGAACGCACGGCAAAAAGGGCCGAGCGTGTCAGGAAAAAGCCGGTCAGGATCAAGGCCAGGCTGCCCAGCGTCACGCTCAAATCGCCCACGACCACGGTGAAGGAGATGGTGGTCCAAAACATGCCCGGACCGCCAAGTTCCGAGGAAAACCAGTACAGGACCAGGAAAAACAGCGACAGGAAAATAAGCGGAAACCCCAGGCCCGAAACCAGACTGCGGGTCACCATGGGAACGCCGGCCGTCGCGGCCCGGGCCTCCCAATCCGTCTCCAGCCGGGACAGCCCCACACCGGCCTGGATGGCGGTCAGAATCAAAAACCAGCCGGCCAGCAGCAAGACCGACAAGTGCTGCCAACCGAGCAGGGTCACGAGCATAAACCCCGCGGCCAATACCGGGGTCATCCGCCCAGGCACCCGCAAAGGTCCGGGAGCGTGACCGGCCGCCCGGCGGGAAATCCTAAAAAAGAACAATAAGAGCACAAGCCAGACCCCGGTCAGGGCCGGCTCCGGGATGTCCACGATCTGCAACACCAATCCCAGGGCGAAGATACCCCACAGGCTACGCAAGGGATTGCGGACCTTGGCCTCGGCGACGATGCCGGACGTGCGCACCAGAAACCAGGAAAAGACCGCAAACGCCGCTGCCAACAGGATCTCGGCCAAGCCGTTGAGCAACTCGTGAAGCAGCAAGGGCGCCCCCTGGGACACCCAGTGGAAAATGAGCCCCATCACGACCAGACGCCCGGCCCTGCGTAACTGCCGCACGCCGGGCACCTGGTTCAGCCAGGTACGCAGGCGCCGCCAGGCCACGAAATCCAGGACAAACAGCAGGCAAAAGCCGATGAGAACCTTGCTGAAGACGGACGTAGCCCCCTTGGCATCAGCACCCAGGGTCAGGGAACGCACCATGGTGAGGTTGGTCTTGGCCCACAGTTCCATGCGCTTGGCGCTCTCGAGCCAAGCCTCCAAGGAAAAAAATCCGCCCGCCGGCGTGAAATAATAGGTCTTCCAGGCCTTGGGAATGCGTTCCTGGAGATTTTTTTCAGCGGCGGACAGGCTTTCCAACAGGTCGCGCGCCGGATCGAGCTCCTTGTCCAGGGTGGAGCGCACGCTGACAAGGCTCTTTTTCACCCCGGTGGTGTAGCGCATGTAATACTGAATGGCGGCGGCGATATCCGTTTCCGGCTCGTCCTCCAGGCGCTTGGCGAATTCTTCCTTGAGGGAATCCAGCCGGGAGGCGATTTTTTCCAGATCATCACGCCCGTCCTGGAACGGGCCGATCAGGGCCTTTGTGGAACGCCGGACCCGGGCCATATCGTTGAGCACGGCCTGCAACTCCCAGGGATTCCCCCCGGACAGGCTGATGATGAGCCCCAGCTCGTCGAGCTTTTTTTCCTGGGCTGCCAAATCCTGCCGGAACCGCCGGACATTTTTCGGCAGCAGTTCCTCCATGGACTTGAACCGGGCAGCCTGTTGCACCAGGGATTCCTGGTGCATGGAAAGCACGACCTGCCAGTCCTTGGGCGCTTCCTTTTCCGGCGCGGCGGACGGCGTTTTGTCGGGCGCAGCCGCCTTGTCCGGCGCGGGCTTGTCGGAGGAGGTCTTGGCCGGTGCGGCTTTTTCCGGCGCTGACGCGGCCGGAGCGGCAGCCTTATCGGCCTGCTGCGCCCGAACTCCAGTCGGGTCCAGGAGCAACAGGCCGAGACACAGACAGATCAAAAACGCGGACAGTGCCCCGCGTCCCGACCGCAAGGAACTACCGTTTTTCCATGGGAGCGTAGGAATGGCGCTTGCGGCCGATGTAAATCTGACGGGGGCGGTGGATGCGTTGATCCGCGGCATGGGTTTCCTCGTTCCAGTGCGCGATCCAGCCGGGCACATTGCCCATGGCCATGATCACCGGGTACATACGCGGTGGGATGTTGAGCGCGCGTAACAGCAGACTGGTGTAGAAGTTTGTATTGGGGAAAATCTGGCGCGAGGTGAAATAGTCGTCGGCCAGGGCCCGTTCCTCGATTTCCTGGGCGATCTCGTAAAAGAGGTCCCGCTTGGCATAGCCCGTTTCCACGAGCTTCTGGAACGTGTTCTTGATGATGCGCGCCCGGGGGTCCTCGGTGTGGAAGACCCGCTGTCCGAAGCCCACGAGCCGGCCGGTATGGGTCTTGGCCGCCTCCAGAATACGGTCCACGGTGGTGCGGCCGTCACGCACGTCCTCGAACATGCGGATGGCGGACAGGCTGGCGCCGCCGTGATGCCGCCCCCACAGGGCGCAAATACCGGAAGACACCGAGGCGAACAAATTGGCCTGGCTCGACCCGACCATACGCACCGTGGCGCAGGAGGTGTCCAGGGCCTGGTCGGCGTGGCAGATCAGAAAGACGCTCAGCGCCCGCACGATGGGATCGGGAGCCTCGTAAACCCAATACGGCACCGAAAACATCATGTGCAGAAAATTGCGACAATACGACAGATTGGGATTGGGATAATTGAGCGGCAACCCCTGGGATTTGCGGTAGCAAAAGGCCGTGATCGTGCGCACCTTGCTCATGATCTTGGCCGCCGCCAGCCGGAAGTCCTCGTGGGAGGTGATGTCGTAGAGTTCGGGATAGTAGCTGCCCATGGCGTTGATCATGGCCGAAAGCAGGGCCATGGGGTGGCCGTTGGGCGGAAAGCCGTCCAGGTGACTGAGCAGGTCCTCGTGGAGCAGCTCCTGGTCGCGCAACATGACCCGGAAGGCCTCGCGCTCGGCCCGGTTGGGCAGCTCGCCGAACATGACGAGCATGGCCGTTTCCACGAATGTGGCCTTGGCCGCCAGCTCCTCCAGATCGTAGCCGCGAAAGAGCACCACGCCCCGCTCGCCGTCGATATGAGTGATGGAACTCTTGCACACGGCCGTGTTGGCATAACCCGGGTCATAGGTGATCCACCCGGTCTGATTGCGCATTTTGCGGACATCCAGGGCTTTTTCCACATGGTCGCCGCTGATGATGGGCAGCTCCACGGTCGTGTCGTCGATGCGCAGGGTCGCGGTGGTCGGTTCGTTCATGGCACGTCCTTTGTGTGTTGTAAGACCATACCCGGCGGGCAAGTCCCTGTAAAGACGCCCAGGCCGCACGCCCGTCCCGTTGCCTCGGCCGGGCAAAAGGCTTACCGTGGCGCATCAACTTTCAAGGAGTGCGTCATGCCCCTGCTCGCGGTAAATGTCGATCATGTGGCCACCATCCGCCAGGCTCGCCTGGCCGCCTCGCCCGACCCCGTCACCGCCGCCGCCCTGGCCGAACTCGGCGGAGCCCGGGCCATCATCGTCCATCTGCGCGAGGACCGCCGCCACATCCAGGACCGCGACGTACGCCTGCTGCGCCAGACCATAAAAACGCGCCTGCACCTGGAAATGGCCGCCACCGACGAAATGCGCGGCATCGCCCTGGAGCTGAAGCCGCATATGGTCTGCCTGGTGCCGGAAAAGCGCCAGGAGCTGACCACCGAGGGCGGACTCGGCGTGGTCGGACGCGAAGCCGAACTCACGGACTTCGTGGCCGAACTCAAGGCCGCCGGCATCCCGACAAGCCTGTTCATCGATCCCGAACCGGCCCAAATCGCGGCCTCGGCCAAAGCCGGTGCGGCCTTTGTCGAGCTGCACACCGGCGCCTATTCCGACGCCCCCACGCCCGCCGCCCGGCAACTCGAACTCAACCGGCTGCTCACCGCCGTTCCCCTGGCCAAACAGGCCGGCCTCGGCGTCAACCTCGGCCACGGCCTGGACTACGACAACATCCACGCCTTCGCCACCGTGCCCGGCATCAGCGAATATTCCATCGGCCATAGCATCATCGCCCGGGCCGTCATGACCGGCCTTGTCGAAGCCGTGTCCACCATGGCCGGCATCATCGCCGGCTTCGTGTGCTAATCGGCCTCCG
>JAWRKJ010000081.1:0-21586 GCA_040307025.1 Desulfovibrionaceae bacterium
CACCTCGCGGATGCCCCCGACATCGGTGGCCACCACCGGCACCCGGTGCAGCAAGGCTTCCATGATGACCGTGGGCAAACCGTCGCGGTCGCCGTTGGCCTTGACCCGGCTCGGCATGACGAACACATCGGCCTCGCGCAGAATTTCCGGCACCCGGTCATGGGGAATGAATCCCGGAAAATGGACCCGGTCCTTAAGCCCCAGGGTCACGGCCAAGGCCTTGAGCGGCATGCCTTGTGGCCCGCAGCCGGCCAAGGTCAACTTGAAATCGATGCCTTCGTCGGCCAGGGCCTTGCAGGCATGCAGCAGGATATCGAGCCCCTTGGTGCGCACGAACCGGCACAGGGCCACGATGTGGTACGGCGGACGCATGGGGGCCGGGGCGTCTTCAAAGGATTCCCAGGACAGGCTGTTGCGCACGAGCTTGATCTTGTCGTCGGCCCCACCGGCAAAGCAGCGCAAGTATTCGATGTTGAAGGCGGCATCGACCCGGGCGAAGGCGGCATGGGCGATTTTTTCCTCCAACGCGCCGTCCGGGGGATAGATGTCGCCTGCCCGGCCGGAGAAACTGAAGGGAATGCCGGTCAGGGCCGAGGCCATCCAGGCGGCCGTGGCCGGACCGTTGGCCCAACAGGCGTGGATGTGGCGCACACCGGTCTCTTCGAAGCGTCGGGCCAGGTAGCACCCGCAGTACAGGCCCCAGTAATTCTCGCCCATCTGTTCCAGGTTGCGCCAACGACGGAAAAAAAGCGTCGAGAACATGGGCTTGAACACGTCGGGCCGACGGCGCAACCAGTAGGACAGGTCGCGCGTTCCCCGCAGGGCCAACCGGCAGCCCAGGCGCTCCACCGGAATTTCGTCGCGCGCCATCTCGGTTGTCAAATGGCTGTCCAACCGGCCATAGAGTGTGTGGACCGTCAACGGCATACCCAGACGCCGCATGACTTGAGCTTCCCTATAAATAAAGGTTTCCGACGGTTTGGGAAACCACAGAGTGATGTAGGCCGTGGCAGGCAAAGACGCTGGCTGCTGTGCACTCCCCATTACATCGGGCATACCATGCTCCTCACCAGAATCGTGACTTTCGTTTTTCCGACTCTGGAAGCCGGTTGCAGATCATAAGTGGCAAGGCTGGCCGACAGGGCACGATAATTCGGCACGGCAACTCCCCTTCCGTGTTTGTCTCACAAGGACTTGTCTGGCTCGGGTATGACTATCACGCCAAAGTTGTTTCCCCGCCGGAACAGGGAGGAAGCACCTTGACCGGCCGAGGCAATACAGCCCATAATGAATGGAGCCGTTTTTCAATAATATACAGGATATGGGCAAGGCAAACATTTTCGCTTGGCCGCGCCCAACCTTTTTGCTTGCAAAGGTCGAACCAAACGTCATGACTCAGGCATCGCTTTCCCTGGCTGTACTATTGCCGGCCACCGGGTTGACCCGGCTGCATGCCGGCCTGATCGAAGATCTGCGCCATCTGGGACTGTCCCCGGACCTCTGGCGACTGCCGCCCCCCCCCGGAGGCCACAATCTCCTCCAGTCCGGCTACCGGCATCTGGACCGACTGCTCTTTCGCGGCCCCCACGATCCCTTCGCGCCCTGGAGCCTGCCGGCCGGAACCTCGTGCCACGCCCTGCCCGAAGGTCAGGACTGGACGACTGAAGCCATCCGTCTGGCCAAGGCCCACGGGTTGGATGTGCTTGTCATCCCGGGTCGCCTCGACATCCCGCCCGCTCTGGCGGGGGCTTTTCCACTGGGCGTACTGACCTGCGACCATCTCGATTTCACCACCGCCGCCGCGCCCGAGGCCCTGGCCGCCCTGGCCGCCGCAGCGCCCTCGTGGGAACCCCGGCTTGTCTGGCACCGGGCCGGAAAGCCGCCACGGATTCTACTGCGGTCCCCGTCGACTGTCATGCCGCTTTCGCTCACGCGTACCAGCGCCCCGGCCTGTGTCAAGGCCTGTCATTTCGTGGGCCGGGCGCTCCGCCTCCTGTGCGAACAGGGCGCGCAGGCCTGGGAGGCCCAAGCCACGCCCCTTCCCCGGACAAGCCCGGTTTTATCCATGGACAACGCAGCCATGGCCCGTTTCCTGCCCCGGCTGCTCGGCCGTCACTTGCTGGCCGCCTACCGGGATATTTTTTTCAAGCCCCAGTGGTTTCTGGCCCTGCGCCGCGACAGCCAGGCCGGTCCGTTCCGGTTTTCGGGCTTCACCCCGCTCTACCCGCCGAAAACAAAGGGTTGGGCCGATCCGTTCCCCTTTGTCCACGAAGGAAGGCTCTATCTCTTTATCGAGGAAATCGACCAGACCACGGGCCTGGGGAGTCTGGCGGTCATGATCGAGGGAGCGGACGGCAGTTTCGGAGCGCCACGGACCGTGCTCGCCAAGCCCTACCATCTCTCCTACCCGTTCGTGTTCGCCTGGAAAGATGCGATATTCCTGGTGCCGGAAAGTGGAAACGCCGGCAAAGTGGAGCTGTACCGGGCCAAAAACTTTCCCCTGGACTGGGAACCGGTCAAGACGCTGCTGCCCGTGCGGGCGGTGGATACGACGCTGTTTCCCCACGCGGGCCGCTGGTGGCTCACCACCAACCTCCGCGAGGACGGCGCCTCGTCATGGGATGAGATGTCCGTCTATTTCGCCGATTCGCCCCTGGGGGATTTCACTCCCCATCCGGGCAATCCGGTGGTGTCGGACGTGGGCCGGGCCCGGCCGGCCGGACGGGTCTTCACCCGCGACGGCCGTCTCTACCGGCCTGCCCAGGACTGTTCCGGGCACTACGGCCGGGCCGTGGTCATAAACGAGATCACGACCCTGACCGAGGGCGAGTACCGGGAAACTGTGGTGGTGCGTCACGACGCCGCCAGCCTGCCGGGCAGCGACAGTCTGCATACCTACAACGCCGTGCCCGGGCTGGAAGTGGTGGACGGCCGGCGCTACGTCCCGCGCCTCTGACACCGTTCCGTTTGCATCAAGAGGCTCCGCCTTCGCCGGAGCATCGGGCCGAAAGCCGGACGCCCGGTCCCCTCCGGGATTCCAAAGGGCGGCAGCCCATTGGCTGCCGGAGGCTTTTCCCTGCCTCCCCAACCTCCGCCCTCTTCCCCTCCATTACCATCCCAAACGGATCTCCGCGCCGTGCTCGCCGCCGGACAGCAGCACCTTGCCGGACCGGGTAAGCGTCAGACTTTGCCCCGGTCCGAGCACCCGGTCCCGGGCGTCGCCCGTCACCGTCACCCAGGCCGCGCCGCGCAAACACGTCACCCGGCAATACCGCATTCCGGTCATGGACAGCGGCTCGCCCCGATGCAGCCGGCAGCGCAAATCCCGTTCGGGCGCGAACACCCGTCCGGCGGTCCGCAGCCGTTCCCGCCCCGCCCACCAGTCCCGCACCCGGTCCCAGGCCAGATCCAACAACCCCGACCGCGCGGCCCCGTACAGCCGATCCTCCCGACGTCGATCCACGAACATGGCAGCCTCCGAAACGGTTGGCCGGGACCACACGGGGCCCGGCGTTGCACAGGCCCTTTCCTTGGAACAGATCCGCTGTTATCAGAACAGTCACAGAAAAAATGAAATCGAGGCATAACAGATGGCGCGGACACCACACAGACCGGCCCTGGCGGACAACGACACCGGTCTTTTCCGCTACGTGCGCGTGGAAAAGCACATTCTGGCCCTGGTCGAGGCCGGGGAACTGCGGCCCGGCGACCGCATGCCGTCCCTGCGAACCCTGTGCGCCCGGTTCGGGGTGAGCCTGTCCACGGTCAACCAGGCCTACCTGGAGCTGGAACGGCGCGGGGTGGTGGAATCCCGGCCCCGATCGGGTTTTTTCGTACGTTCCCAGCCGTCACAGCCTCCCGTGGCCCCGACCGCGCCCGCCCCGGCCAAACCGCCCACGGCCGTCAACCGGGTGGCGCTGATCCGCGAGGTCCTCGACGGCATGGGCCGGCGGGACATCGTGCCCCTCGGCGTGGCCCTGACCGACGAGACCTTCCTGCCCACCCGGCAAATGGCCCGCATCCTGGCCAAGGTCGCCGGGGACAGCGACTTGGGCGTGGCCGCCTATGAAGGCGTCAGCGGCCACCTGCCCCTGCGCCGGCAAATCGCCTGGCGTCTGGCCGAGGCCGGCATCGAAGTGCGTCCGGCCGACATCATGGTCACGTCCGGGGCCATGGAAGCCCTGTATATCGCCCTGCGCTCGGTGACCCGGCCGGGCGACAACGTGGCCATCGCCGCCCCGTCCTATTACTGCTTCCTGCAACTGCTCGAAAATTTCGGGCTGCGGGCCGTGGAACTGCCTTCCTCTCCCGAGGGCGGCGTGCATCCGGCCGATCTCCAGGCCGCCCTGGACCGGTTCGACGTGCGGGCCGTCATCCTCACGCCCAACTTCAACAATCCCGATGGGTCCTGCATCCCCGACCCGGCCAAGGCGGAAATCGCCGCCATCGCCGCCAGCCGCGACGTGCCGGTCATCGAGGACGACGTGTACGGCGAACTGTGCTTCGGCGAACGGCGGCCCCACTGCATCAAATCCCACGACACGGCCGGCGGCGTGCTCCACTGTTCCTCGTTTTCCAAGACCCTGGTGCCGGGGTTTCGGGTGGGCTATCTGCTGCCGGGGCGGTACGCGGCCAAGGCCTTCGAGATCAAGGCCACCACCAATGTCTGCTGCGCCACCCCCACCCAGATGGCCGTGGCCGCCTACCTGGCCCAGGGCGGCTTCGAACGCCACCTGCGCCGGGTGCGTATCGTGCTCGAGCGGCAGGCCCGCATCATGCAGGCCCACATCCTGCGCCATTTTCCCCCAGGAACCCGGGTGACCCAACCCACGGGCGGCACGGTCCTGTGGGTCCAGCTGCCCGAAACCGTGGATGCCATCACCCTGTTTTACGAAGCCAAGCTCCGGGGCATCGGCGTGGCTCCGGGCAACATCTTTTCCAGCACCGACCAGTTCAAGCATTTCCTGCGCATAAGCTACGGCAACGCTTGGACACCCCGGGTGGAAGGGGCCGTCGTCACCTTGGGGGAGCTGGCCCGCGCCATGACCGACGCTCCCGTCGCGCCCACTGGCGGGAATCCCCCCGCATCGAACATTGGATTTTGACGCAAAGGCTGCTAGATGAAGCGGTGACGGCCCGTCGTGTTACCCGTCACCAGGGAGAACATTCCATGAACCGCGTTGTCCCCAGTGAAACGGATCAGGCCTTGGTCCTGGGCCTTTCAGGCGAAGTCATCATGGACGTGGTGCCCGATCTCAAGGTCGAAATCGAACGCCTGGCGGATGGAAGCGCGAAAACCGCAGTGGTGGTCGATCTCGGCGCGGTAACCTTCATGGACAGTTCCGGCGTCGGACTTTTGCTTGGTCTGCGCCGCTTCTGCAAGCAGCGGGACAAGGTCTTTGAATTGGCCAATCCCGCGCCGCCGATCAAGAAGTTGTTGGATATGCTGCGACTCACTGAATATTTCGCCCCGGGCGGGCTGGCTGGCTGACCATGGCCAAACGACTGTGCATCGTCGACGACTCCGAGAGCTTTCGCACCTATCTGGGAAGCCTGCTGCGCGCCGCCGGCCATGACACCATCCGCCGGTTCGCCTCGGCCGAGGACTGCCTCGACGCCCTGACCGCCCCGGGCGCCGAACCGGCCGACCTCATCCTCATGGACCTGATCATGCCGGGAATCGGCGGCCTCGGCGGTCTGCGCGCCCTCAAGGCCAATCCAAGCCTGGCCGACATCCCGGTCATCGTCATCACGGTCAGCGACGACGACGAAAGCCTGGCCGCGGCCTTTGCCGCCGGCGCCCTGGACTACATCCAGAAACCGCCGCGCCGTCCGGAACTCATCGCCCGGGTCGAGGCCGCCCTGCGCCTCAAGGCCGCCACCGACGAACGCAAGGCCCGGGAACGCGATCTGCAAAACGAAAAGGAATTCATCGCCGCCATCCTGGAATATTCCCATGACGGCATTGCCGTTGTGGCCCGGGACGGCCGGTTCCTGTTCGTCTCCCCGGGCATGGAGCGCATTTTCGCCCTGCCGGCCGACACCTACACCACCCTGGACCGCTGGCTCGACCAGGCCTTTCCCGAACCGGCCGCCCGGCGCGACCTGACCGATATCCTCGCCCTGCCCCCGGCCCCGGGCCATGTCTGGCGCCGCCTGCACATCTTTGCCGACCGCAACGGCCAGCCGCGGACCTGCCAGATTTATTTTTCCGCCATGCCAAGCGGCGATCTCATCCTCAACATCCAGGATGTGACCCTGTTCGAAAAGCAGAAGGAAGACCTGCTGCGCAAGCACGACCGCCATCGCAAGGATCTGGAGGCGGCGGCCGAGATCCAGCAGAGCCTGCTTCCCCGACGCTTCTCCATGTCCGAATCGCTCAAGTTCGCCTGGGAATTCACGCCCTGCGAGACCATCGGCGGCGACATCTTCAACGTCTTTCCCCTGGGTCCCAACCACATCGGGCTCTACATGCTCGACGTGTCCGGCCACGGCGTGGCCTCGTCCCTGGTCGCCCTGTCGGTTTACAACTTCATGCACTACCAGCGCTCCACCCTGGTCGACCGTTCGGGCGGCCACATCGACGTGGTGCCGCCCCATTTGGTGCTGACCCGGCTGGACGAGGAATTTCCCTACAGCAAATTTTCGAAATTTTTCACTATCTTCTACATGGCCCTGGATTTGCGTACCGGCCACGCCTGCTACGGCAACGCCGGCCATCCCGCGCCATTGCACATCGCCGCCGATGGGACCATCACGCCCCTGCCCCTTCGCGGTACCATCATCGGCCTGGAAGGATTCCAGCCCTTCCCGAGCGGCACCGTCACCTTCGCCCCGGGCGACAAGCTCGTGACCATAAGCGACGGCCTGCCCGACCGGCTCGACGAAACCGGCAAGTTTTTCGGGGAAGCGCTCGTGCTCGACGTGCTGCGCGCCAACCACACCCTGCCCATCGGCGAACTGCTGGCCAGCCTGCGCCAGGCGGCCGAGGATTTCTGCGCCGGCACCCCGCCCCGGGACGACGTGAGCATCCTCGGCCTCGAATTCGTGCACCCCAAGCCCCTCTGATGCAGGCCACCCCCATGTCCTTTACCGTTTATCAAGCCGCGCCCGGGCTGTTGCCCGAGCTTGTCCGCGAACTCGGCGACGCGGTCACGGCCGTGCGCGATCCCCTGGTCGCGGCCGAGGGCCCGGCAAGACCCGCCGCCTTTGCCGCCAATGTCTGGCTCGAACCGCAATACCTCGAAGCCCCGTCCATCGGCCAGGGCGCCAAAAACCTGCGCGCCGTCCAGCGCAACTGGCAGGTGGTCCCGACGGGGTTCCACCGCCGGGCGGCCCTGATCGCCGAAAAACTGCCCAAGGTCTCGGCCAAGCCCCTCGTCTTCGGCGCACCGCTTCCCGAAGCCCCGCTTGGGGCCTTCACCCTGTGGGAGGAAAACCTGATTTTGGCCTCGCCGCGCCTGCGCGAACCCGTGCCGGACGGCGTCTACCGCTTCGAGGAAGACAGGATCGGGCCGCCGAGCCGGGCCTATCTCAAGCTGTGGGAGCTTTTCACGCGCCTGGGCGTCGCCCCCCGGCCCGGTGAGCTGTGCCTGGACATGGGTGGCAGCCCGGGCGGCTGGGCCTGGGTACTGGCCGGACTCGGAGCCCGGGTTTTCTGCATCGACAAGGCGCCGCTGGCCCCGTCCGTGGCCGGCAATCCCCTGGTCGAGTCCTGCCAGGGCAGCGCCTTCGGCCTGGACCCCCGCCATGTCGGCGCGGTGGACTGGCTTTTTTCCGATGTGATCTGCTACCCGGACAGGCTCTACGACTGGCTCGGGCGCTGGCTCGAACTCGGCCAGTGCCGCCGGTTCGTGCTCACGGTCAAGTTGCAAGGGGAGACGGATTTCGACTTGCTGGCCCGGTTTCGGGACATCCCCGGCGCCTCGCTGCTGCACCTGTCCCACAACAAGCACGAGCTGACCTTCACCCGGCTGTGACCGCCCACCGGGCGGCGGAACCGCTTAGCCGTGGGCGGTGGCGAGGCTTTCCAAAAGCCGTTCGAGGTCCGCGATATCCAGCGGCTTGGCCAAATAGTGGTCCATGCCCGCAGCCAAAAACCGCTCCCGGTCACCGGGCATGGCGTGGGCGGTGGTGGCCACGATGGGGATCTCCCGGGCCGGCGTGGGCAGGTCGCGGATGCGGCGGGTGGTCTCCAGGCCGTTTAAACCCGGCATGCTGATGTCCATGAGAATGGCGTCGAAGCGCTCCCGGGTCAGGAGGTCCAGGGCTTCCTGGCCGCTTTCGACCCCGACCGAGGCGTGACCGAGTTTGGAAAGCAGCCGGGTGGCGGTCACGCCGCTGACCGGATCGTCCTCCACCACCAGGAGGCGCAGCCGGGGACCGGTTGTCGTCCCGACCTTGACGTTTTGGAGCGCCTTATCCGTCCGGTCCGGCAGTTCGAGGGGAATTTCGCATACCACCCTGGTACCGCAGTCCCGGTCGCAATCCAGACAAACCGTGCCGGCCATAAGCTCCACCTGCCGCTTGACGATGGCCAGCCCCAGGCCCGTGCCCCGGTATTTCCGGGTCATGGACCCATCCACCTGGGTGAAGGGCTCGAACACCCGGCAGGCCTGCTCCCGGGGAATACCGATGCCGGTATCGGACACCTCCAGGCGCAGCACCACCTTGCCGGCTTCCACCCCGGGCAGGATCCGGGCCAGCACGACGACCGCCCCCCGCTCCGTGAACTTCACGGCATTGGAGACCAGCTGCACGGCCACCTGGCGCAACCGGGCCGCGTCGCCGCAGTAGGGCGATTCGCACGGGAGGTCGCAGTCGAGCAGCAAGGCCAGTCCCGCCTGACTGGCCTGGGTGAAAAACTCGCTACGCACCTCCTGCAGCACGTCCCGGGGCACGAAGCTGTCCTGGCCGATGCACACCCCGCCGCGTTCGGCCCGGGAGTAGTCGAGAATGGCATTGATCACGCCAAGCAAGCCACGTCCGGCCTCCAGGGCAGTGGTGGTGTAATCGCGCTGCTCAGGATCCAGGTCCGTGGCTTGCAGCAGTTGCAGCATGCCGAGCACGCCGTTTAAAGGCGTGCGGATCTCATGGCTCATATTGGCCAAGAATTCCGATTTGGACCGGTTGGCTGCTTCAGCCGATTCCCGGGCCGCGACCACGGCGGTCAGCATGTCGCGCAGGTCGCCGACATCTTCGAACATGGCCAAAAATCGCGGTTCTCCGTCGTCGTCCAGGCGGCCGACCACCACTTCCACCTGCAACCAGTGGCCAACCCGCCCGCGCAACCGCCATTCCAGCCGCACGCCCGGGGACGTCTCCGAAATCGGCGGCAAACCGGTGTAGGGCGCGGGATCGAGATCATCGGGATGCACGAGATCGAACAGGTAGGAGCCCGTCGGACGCGCCTCCAACCCGAGCACATCCTGAGCCCGAAGGTTGGCCTCCAACACCAGGCCTGCCCGGTCGAATACGAGCATGCCCAGGGGAGCGATCCGGATCATGAGACGGGTGCGGGCTTCGCTTGCGGCGAGTGCCCGCCGCAGACGATCAGTGTCTTCGGGAAAGGGCCGTTCGGTCCGACTGGCCGGGTCAGCGGCGGTCGGTTTGGTCTCGTACATCACGTCGCTTGAGGCCATGGGTTTCCCGTTGGCTGGGGCCGGCCCGAATGCCGCGCCGATCATGAACAATGCCTGGGAATAAGCATTATACCCTGTCGACGCTCTGGGCAAGGCCCTATCGAAAATCCATGACGTCTTGCAAATTATATTGAGTAATCTATCTTTCTTCCAACCCGAAAGCCGCCGCCCGTGGAGGCTTGCGCCGGGTGAATCGCCAGCGCAAACGGTCGAGAGCCAAGTAAATAACCGGCGTCGTATAAAGGGTCAGGGCCTGGCTGCACACGAGCCCGCCGGCAATGGCGATGCCCAGGGGCCGACGCAATTCCGAGCCGGCCCCTTGCCCCAAGGCCAGGGGCAAGGCCCCGAGCAAGGCGGCGCAGGTGGTCATCATGATGGGCCGAAAACGCAGCAGGCAGGCCCTGCGGATGGCTTCGCGCGGGGAAAGCGCCTCGCGCCGTTCGGTTTCCAGGGCGAAATCCACCATCATGATGCCGTTTTTTTTCACGATGCCGATCAGCAAAATAATGCCGATGATGGCGATGATGGAGAGCTCCAGCCGGAAGGCCAGCAAGGCGGCCACGGCCCCGAGTCCGGCCGAGGGCAAAGTCGACAGGATGGTCAAGGGATGGATGGTGCTCTCGTAGAGGATGCCGAGCACGATGTACACCGTGACCAGGGCGGCCAAAAGCAGCAAGGGCTGGTTCTGGAGCGAGGACTTGAAGGCCTGGGCCGTGCCGGCAAAGGCGCCCCGGATGTCATCGGGCAGGCCCATGTCCCGGCGCGCCGCCTCGATGGCCGCCGCCGCCTGGGACAAGGCCGTGCCCGGGGCCAGGTTGAACGAAATGGTGGCGGCCGGAAACTGCCCCTGGTGGTTGACGGACAAGGGCGCTTCGCCGGTACGCAGGGTGGCCACCGAGGCCAGGGGCACCTGGGCGCCGTTGGCCCCGGGCACGTAGATCTCGCTTAAGCCCTCCGGGGATTGCCACACGCGCGGCTCCACCTCCAGCACCACCCGGTACTGGTTGAGGTCCAGGTAGGACACCCCGACCAGGCTCTGACCAAACGCGCCGTACAGGGCATCGTCCAGGGCCTCGACCGTGACTCCCAGGCGCGACGCCGTGGTCCGGTCGAAATCGAGAGAGGTCATGATGCCCTTTTTCTGCTGGTCGGCGCTGACATCGACCAGTTCGGGCAAGGCGCGCATCCGGGCTTCAAGGCGCGGCACCCAGCGCAGCAGTTCGTCGAAACTGTCCGAGAGCAGCGTGTACTGGTAGAGCGAATTGCTCGAGCGTCCGCCCATGCGCAGTTCCTGGGCCGGCTGGAGGTAGGTCGGCGCGCCGGGCGCGCCGGCCAGATTGCGCCGCAGCCGGGTCAGGATGGTGGACAGCGGGCCGGTCCGCTTGCCGAAGGGTACCAGGGTGACGAACATCCGGGCGGTGTTGGTGCCGCCGCCGTGGCCGCCTCCGCCGCCGGTGAAACCGGCCACGGACACCACGTCGGGATCGGAGCGCAGGATGTCCTCCACGGCCTTGAGTCGTTTTTCCATGGCCTGGAACGAGCTGTCCGGCGCGGACTGGATGAAGGCCATGATGCGGCCCGTATCCTGCTCCGGGAAAAAGCCCTTGGGAATGAGCCAATAAAGCCAGATGCTGCCGGCCAGGCTGGCTGCGGTCAAAAGCAGCATGAGCCGGGGATGGGACAGGGCCCCATCGAGGGTGCGCGCGTAAAACCCGTGGGCCCGCTGAAAAATCCGCTCCAGCATGGTGGCGATGCGTCCTGGCCGCAACGCCCCCGGGCGCAACAGCAAGGCGCACAACATGGGCGTGGTGGTCAGGGACAACACCAGGGAGATGAGAATGGCCACGGACAGCACCATGGCGAATTCCCGAAACAGCCGCCCCACCATGCCGCCCATGAAAAGGATCGGGATGAAGACCGCGACCAACGACAGGCTCATGGAGACCACGGTGAACGAGACCTCGCTGGCGCCGACCATGGCCGCGCGCCTGGCGCCCATCCCGGCCTCCAGGTGGCGGGTCACGTTTTCGAGCACCACAATGGCGTCGTCCACCACGAAGCCCGTGGCGATGGTGAGGGCCATGAGGGACAAGTTGTCCAGGGAATAGCCGAGCAGGTACATGACCGCGAAAGTGCCGACCAGGGAGGCCACCGTGGCCGCGGCCGGAATGAAGGTGGCCCGCAGATTGCCGAGAAAGGCGAACACCACGAGAATCACGAGGAAGCAGGACGCGGCCAGGGTCCACTCCACCTCGGCCAGGGAGGCCCGGATGGGCGGGGTGCGGTCCATCTCCACCGAGAGCTTGACGTCGGCGGGCAGGGAGGCGGCAAGCTGGGGCAGCAAGGCCCGGACATTGTCCACGGTCTCGATGATGTTGGCTCCGGGCTGGCGGAACACGATCAACATGACGGACGGACGACCGTTGACCAGGCCGCTGGCCCGGACATCCTCCACCGAATCCGTGATCGTGGCCACGTCGGACAAGCGCACCGGAGCGCCGTTTTTATATGAAAGGATCAGCGGGTCGTATTGCAAGGCCTTGAACAACTGGTCGTTGGTCGCAATCTCGTAGGAGGCCTCGCCCGCCTCGATGTGGCCCTTGGGCCGGTTGACCGTGGTGGCGGCGATCAAATCGCGCACATTGGTGATGCTCAGCCCCCGCTGGGCCAGGGCGGCCGGATTCACGTCCACGCGCACCGCCGGCAAGGCGCCGCCGCCCACCACCACCTGGCCCACGCCCTCGACCTGGGAAAGCTTTTGCTGGAGCACGGTGTTGGCCACGTCGTACATGCGGGCCCGGCTCACGGTCTCCGAAGTCAGGGCCAGGATGAGAATCGGCGCGTCGGCCGGATTGATCTTCCGATAGGTCGGGTTCTGGCGCAGGGTCGAAGGCAGATAGCCCCGGGCTGCATTGATGGCGGCCTGGACGTCCCGGGCCGCGCCGTCGATGTCCCGGGACAGATCGAACTGCAGGGTGATGCTGGTCGAGCCCAGGGAATTGGCCGAAGTCATTTCCGTCACCCCGGCAATACGGCCGAACTGGCGCTCCAGGGGCGCGGCCACGGCCGTGGCCATGGTGATGGGCTCGGCCCCGGGCAGCTGGGCCTGGACCGAGATGGTGGGAAAATCCACCTGGGGCAACGGCGCCACCGGCAGCAGCCGAAAGGCGATGATCCCGGCCAGGACCAAGGCCAGGGTCAGCAGGATCGTGCCCGCCGGCCGCCGGATACAGATGGCGGGAAGGCTCACGCCCGATCCTCCCCTGAAGCAGCCCCGACCGCGTCGTCCAGGTCATCGGTTCCGCCCCGGCGCCGGGAAAGGCGATCGAAGAAGAGATAGATCACCGGCGTGGTATAAAGGGTCAGCACCTGGCTCACGATCAGGCCGCCGACGATGGTGACGCCAAGCGGCCGGCGCAGTTCCGACCCCACCCCCGAACCCAAGGCCAGGGGCAAGGCGCCGAGCAAGGCCGCGAAGGTGGTCATCATGATGGGCCGGAAACGCAGCAGACAGGCCTGGTAGATGGCCGTGACCGGATCCTTGCCCTCCTCGCGCTCGGCGGCCAGGGCGAAGTCCACCATCATGATGCCGTTTTTCTTGACGATACCGATCAGCAAAATGATGCCGATCACGGCCATGACCCCGAGGTCCATGTGGAACGCCATCAGGGCCAGCACCGCGCCCACGCCGGCCGAGGGCAAGGTGGACAGGATGGTCACCGGATGGATGAAGCTCTCGTACATGACGCCGAGCACGATATAGACCGTGACCAGGGCGGCCAGGATGAGCAAGGGTTCGTTTCTGAGCGAATCCATGAAGGCCCGAGCCGCGCCCTGGAACGAACCCCGGATGCTCTCGGGCATTTCGAGCGCGTCCGTGACCGCGGCCACGGCATCCACGGCGTTTCCGAGAGCCTTGCCCGGGGCCACGTCAAAGGAGATGGTCGCGGCCGGGAATTGGCCCTGGCGGTTGATGACCAGGGGACCGGTTCCGACCGAGGCCGTGGCCACACTCGAAAGGGGTGTCTGGCCGCCGCCGGCCGTGGGCAGGTGGATGGTGTCGAGGGAGGTCAGGTCCCTGGCCATGTCCGGCAGCACGCCGAGCACCACCCGGTACTGGCTGAGTTCCGTGAACATGGTCGATATCTGGCGCTGGCCGTAGGCGTCGTAGAGGATGTCGTCCACGACCTTGGGCGTGATGCCGAACCGCGCGGCCGCCACCCGGTCGATGTCGAGATTGACGCGTAAGCCCCCGTCCTGGAGGTCCGAGGACACGTGGCGCAGCTCGGGGCGCTGACGCAAGGCCGCGACAAAGCGCGGGGTCCACTCGGACAAGGTGGCGGAACTGGGCGTCTCCAGGGTGTACTGGTACTGGGCCCGGCCGCTTCTGGCATCGACGGTCAGATCCTGGACCGGAGCCATGGCCACGCCGATACCGGGCACGCTGGCGGCCCGGGCGGTGAGCCGGGCGGCCACGGTCGCGGCGTCATCGGGCCGGTCCTTTTTCGGCACCAGATTCACGATAAGCCGGCCGGAATTCAGGCTGGTGTTGGTGCCGTCGATGCCGACAAACGAGGCCAGTGACGCCACGGCCGGATCGCCGGACAAGGCCGCCACCAACGCTTTCTGGCGTTCGACCATGGCCGGGAAGGAGATGGTCTGGGGCGCCTCGGTGGTACCCATGACGAGCCCGGTGTCCTGGACCGGGAAAAAACCCTTGGGCACGAGCACGTACAGCAGGCAGGTGAGGATGACCGTACCCAGGGCCACGAGCAAGGTGGCGGTCTGGTGGCGCAGCACCACGGTCAGGCTGCGGCCGTAGGCATCGACCAGCTTGTCGAACAGGGTCTGGCTGGTCCGGAAAAACCGGCTTTCCCGCCCGGCCGGCACCCGGCCGAGAAGCCGCGCGCACATCATGGGCGTGAGCGTCAGGGACACGGCCGCGGAAATAAGAATCGTGACCCCGAGGGTGACGGCGAATTCCCGAAACAGCCGCCCCACCACATCGCCCATGAAAAGCAGCGGAATGAGCACCGCCACCAGGGACACGGTCAACGACAGGATGGTGAAGCCGATCTGCTTGGACCCGGCCAGGGCCGCTTCCAGGGGCGAGGACCCCGCCTCGACATAGCGGGCCACGTTTTCGATCATGACAATGGCGTCGTCCACCACAAAGCCGGTGGAGATGGTCAGGGCCATAAGCGTCAGGTTGTTGACGCTATAGCCGAGCAGATACATGACCCCGAACGTTCCGACCAGGGACAGGGGCACGGCCACGCTCGGGATGACCGTGGCCGGCAAGTCGCGCAGGAACACGAAAATGACCCCGACCACCAGCACCACGGCCAGCAGCAATTCGAGTTGCACGTCCTCGATGGAGGCGCGGATGGTCTCGGTGCGGTCGGAAAGGACCGAGACGTCCACGGCCTGGGGCAGCGAGGCCCGCAACTGGGGCAGGATGGCCTTGACCCGGTCGACCACGGCAATGACGTTGGCCCCGGGCTGGCGCTGGATGTTGAGGATGATGGCCGGCTTGTCTCCGACCCAGGCGGCCTGGCGCGCGTCCTCGGCCCCGTCCCGGACTGCGGCCACGTCGGACAGATGCACGGGCCGTCCCTGGCGGTAGGCCACCACCAGGGACCGGTAGTCCTTGCTTTCGAGCAACTGATCGTTGGCGCCGAGGATGGAGGCCTGGTGGGGGCCGTCGAAACCGCCCTTGGCCTGGTTGACGTTGGCCGCGGCAATGGCGGCGCGCACATCCTCCAGGGTCAGGTTGTAGGCGGCAAGGCTTGCCGGGTTGGCGTCCACGCGCACGGCCGGGCGCTGGCCGCCGGTGACGCTGACCAGCCCCACCCCGGACAGCTGGGAAATCTTCTGGGCCAGGCGCGTATCGGCCAGGTCCTGGACCTCGGTCAGGGGCATGGATTTTGAGGTCAGGGCCAGGGACAGGATGGGCGCATCGGCCGGATTGATCTTGCTGTAGACCGGCGGCGTGGGCAGGTCGGTGGGCAGCAGGGAATAGGCCGTGTTGATGGCGGCCTGGACCTCCTGCTCGGCCACGTCCAGGCTCAGGTCCAGGGCGAACTGCAGGGTGATGCTGGAAAACCCGCTGGCGCTGACCGACGTCATCTGGGTCAGGCCCGGCATCTGGCCGAACTGACGCTCCAAGGGTGAGGTGACCGAGGAGGCCATGACATCGGGACTGGCCCCTGGATAGAGGGTGCGCACCTGGATGGTGGGATAATCCACCTCGGGCAGGGCCGAGACGGGCAACTGGAAATAGGCCACGGCGCCGGCCAGGATCACGGCCAGCATGATCAGGCTCGTGGCCACCGGGCGCAGGATGAAGAGGCGGGAGAGGTTCATGGGCTTCCCTGACGACGGTATAAGCGGCGGTACGGTGCGACCGGTTCGGGATGGTTGCGCGTAAGATCAGGGCGCCTTGGCGGCCGGGGCCTCGGCCGTGCGCACCACGACCGTGGTGCCGTCGCGCAGCCTGTCGGCGCCTTCCACCACCACCTGTTCGCCGGACGCAAGCCCGGACTCCACCACTTGGTCGGTGCCCGCGGTGAGGCCCACGGTGACGGGCCGGACCTCCACGGTTTTGTCGGCCCTGACCACGAAGACCGAGGAGCCCTTGGGCCCGCGCTGCACGGCCATGGCCGGGATCAGGACCACGCCCGTGCGCTCTTCCAGGGTCAGGACCGCATTGACGAACTGGTTGGGAAACAAACTATCGTCAGTGTTGTCGAAGGAGGCGCGCAGCCGCACGGTGCCGGTGGCGGTGTCGATCTGGTTGTCGGTGGTCGAGAGCGTACCCGTGGCCAGCTTGCGGGTGCGGGTGCGGTCGTAGGCCGCAACCGACAATATTTGGCCCGTGGCCAGCCGTTCCCGCACCTGGGGCAGATTGTCCTCGGGCAGGGTGAACACCACACTGATGGGCGTGATCTGGGTGATGACGCAAATGCCGGATTGATCCGAGGAGCGCACGATGTTGCCGGGGTCGACCTGACGCAGGCCGACGCGGCCGGAAATCGGCGCCGTGATGCGGCTGTACTCGATTTGCAGCTTGGCCGCGTCCATCTGGGCCTGATCGGCCTGCACCGTGCCCTCGTACTGGCGCACCAGGGAGGCCTGGGTATCCAGGGTCTGGGCGGCCAGCACGTTTTTTTGCACAAGGCCCTGGTAGCGCTTGAGATCGAGCTTCGCATTGGCGAGCAAGGCCGCGTCCCGGGCATGCTGGCCCTGATACTGGTCGTACTGGGCCTGGAAGGGGCGGGGATCGATCCGGGCCAGCAAGTCGCCTTCCTTGACGATCTGGCCTTCCCGGAAACGGACTTCCAGCAGTTCGCCGTCCACCCGGCTGCGCACGGTGACGTTGCGCAGGGGGGTGACCGTACCGATACCGCTCAAGGTCACGGGCACCTTGCCCAGGCGGGCCGTGGCCACGGTCACGGAAACCGGACGCGAGGCCGAGGGGGACTTGACTTGCGCCTTGCCGGCCGGCTCGCGCAACCACCAGAACACGGCACCGGCCCCGAGCAGCACCAGGATAATCCAGAGGCCCGGGCGAACGGGCCGGCGTGTTCTGTCTTTTCCATTGGTCATGGCCATTCCTCACACGTCTCGACGTGGTCCCAGGCCCCAAATTTCCCAACTGTTCGAGGCGTCGTATAAGACCCCTGAAAGGTTACATGCAAACCCGGCCAAGGCGAAGAAAAAACCGTCCGCGGCCCGAACCGGCCATCACGGCCCGCCATGCCGGTTTTCCAACCGACGGCCTGTCTCACTTGGCGGCAATCCCCATTCCTGTCACGTGATTTTTTCGCAAAACGTCCGCGCGCCCGACCCGACAACCCACGGTTTGGGGGGCGGTCGTGCCTGCGGGCAACCCGGTCACGCCTGACCACGAACCGCGATCCAGTGTCTTCCCGGACAAAACGGCCCGGGCCAGCTCCATGTCCACGCCCTCGTGAGCCTCCTGCCGTGACGTCAGGTTCTGCGGGGGAAAAACAGTCCCGGACCTGGCCACACCAAGCGACATATTTGTCGCTTTTTCCTGCACGCTTGTGGGCGCCACGACAGTTATGCAGCCAGGCTCCTGCAAAAATCAGGGCGCCGGATTGTCTCAAACGGCTTCAAAGCCGAACAATTTCGATTTACAAGGAATTACAGACAATTAGAATCAAACAATTTCCACCGGTTGCCCCACGCCCAACCTTTCGCGGTCGGATTGGGCGAAAAAGAGCCAGGGAAACGGCTTGAAAGCGTATAAAAAATATTCAAGCGGGAGAAAGTGGAAAGAAAAGATACAGGGAGAAAGGATGCGCCGGATCACATGGACCACGGTTGCAAAAGTCCGTGAGGGACCCTTGCAACCGGGCTTTACAAGCTGCCGCTGAAGCGGGCGAAGCTCATGCATTCGTATTTGCTGGAAAAAGGACAGGGTTGCGCAGCGAACCACTTCCGCTTCGGGCACCAGTAGGCGTTCTTGAAAGGTTCGTTGCACCCGGAGGGGGTCGTGGCCTTGCGGGTGAACGAACCGAACCGCACCTTGCCATTCGCGTGACTGACGTTCCAAAGGGCCATGGTCGTCACCTCCGTTTCCCGATCACCTTGCATATGCCGGGCCAAGGCATTTTGGGCCATGCCGCTAACCGGCGGGCATATTTCGTGAATATGACAACCATCCAAGCCGTCTTCCCGCATCGCGGCGCACCGCTGTGACGCTGCCCCCAAAGATCGGCCGCCCGCTTCTCCCCTGCCCGCGCCAGGGCCGGACCGGTTGCCGCAGCCTGCCACCCATGATAATCTTCATCGGAAACGCTCTGTTACGATCTGTAACCGCCAGTTATACCTTGGACGCGATCACTGCCGCTGCCGCGCAGCACGAAAAGCGCGACAGACCGGTAAAACCATGGAGCCTCGCTATGCCCCTCGTTCGCGACGTGACCTTCAATTTATTGCGCCGCCTGGGCCTGACCACCATCGTCGGCAACCCAGGGTCCACCGAAGAGACGTTCCTGCGGGATTTCCCGGACGACTTCACCTATATCCTGGCCTTGCAGGAAACGAGTGTCGTCGCCCTGGCCGACGGCCTTTCCCAGGGGCTCAGACAGCCCGTGCTGGTCAACCTGCACACGAGCGCGGGCCTGGGCAACGCCATGGGCGCCCTGCTCTCGGCCGCCTGCAACAAGACGCCGCTGATCATCACCGCCGGCCAGCAGACCCGGCAAATGCTGCTCACCGAGCCGTTCCTGACCAATTTCGACCCGACCAGCCTGCCCCGGCCCCTGGTCAAATGGAGCTATGAGCCGACCCAGGCCCAGGACGTGCCTGCCGCCCTCATGCGCGCCTATGCCATGGCCGTGCAGCAGCCGACCGGTCCGGTGTTCGTGTCCCTGCCCCTGGACGACTGGGACCAGGAAATGCCCGACAAGGACGCCTTCCGCACGGTCGCCACCCGGCAAGCCCCGGACCCGGACCGACTTGCCGCCTTTGCGGACACCATCAACGCCAGCCGCAAGCCGGTGCTGGTCTACGGCGGCGACGTGGCCCGCAGCAACGCCTGGGAGGAAGGCATCGCCCTGGCCGAACGGCTGCAAGCCCCGGTCTGGCTCGGGCCTTTCCCGGAACG
Source organism: Desulfovibrionaceae bacterium (assembly GCA_040307025.1). Lineage (GTDB taxonomy): Bacteria > Desulfobacterota > Desulfovibrionia > Desulfovibrionales > Desulfovibrionaceae > Solidesulfovibrio. Next base: position 19,279 of record JAWRKJ010000081.1, read on the forward strand.
GGTGCCCTTTCCCGAGGACCATCCGCTGTTTGCCGGGGCGCTGCCGAGCGCCATCGGCCCGGTAAGCAAGGCCCTGGCCGGCCATGACCTGATCGTGGTCATCGGCGCGCCGGTTTTCCGCTACTACCCCTGGGTGCCGGGCGACTACCTGCCGGCCGGGGCGAAACTGCTCCAGATCACGGACGATCCTTCCGAAGCGGCCCGGGCCGTTGTCGGCGACAGCCTGATCGGCGACAGCCGGCTGGCACTTTCGGCCCTGACGCCCCAGGTGACCCGGCGCGCGCCGGCCGGGACCGGCAAGCCGTTCTTTGTCCATGAAGCGGCCGGAGACATCCTGCGCGAAGTCGGGGAGCCCCTCACAGCCAAGCAGGCCTTTGCCGCCCTGTCCCTGGACCTGCCGGAAGACTACATCCTGGTCAACGAATCACCCTCCAACATCGGCCAGCTCGCCCAAACTCCGCTTGGCACCATCACCAAGCCCGACAGCTACTACATCATGGCTTCCGGCGCCCTGGGTTGGGGCATGCCGGCGGCGGCCGGCCTGGCCCTGGCCGAGCAACGCTCAGGGCGCAACCGGCCGGTGATCGGCATCATCGGCGACGGCTCGTTCCAGTATTCGCTCCAGTCCATCTGGACCGCCGTGCAGCTCGGGCTGCATGTGATCTATGTGGTGCTGCGCAACGAGGAGTACGGCATACTCAAGGCCTTTGCGCAGCTGGAGAACACGCCGAACGTGCCGGGCCTCGACCTGCCGGGCATCGATATCGTGTCCCTGGGGAAAGGCTACGGCGCCGCCGCCGCCCGGGCCGCAACCGTGGACGCCATCCGGGCGGAGTTCATCCGGGCGCTTACGGAAAACGGCGTCTTTGTCCTGGAGATCCCGATCGACAAGGCCACGGGCAGCCTGCTCAAGGTTTGATCGCCGCCCCGGTCCGGCGTCACGCCAGCCCCGGAGTAAAGGAAGACAGCCCGCCCGGTGCGCCAAGGCCGCAGCGTACCGGGCGGATTGAGGGGATTTCCCCAACGCGTGGGGGAAAAACTACAGTTCCGGTGCCTTGGGCGGCACCAGACAGATGATGAGCAAGGGTTCGTTGCCGGTATTTTCGATCTGATGTTCCACGTCGGCCGGGATCAACAGCACGCTGCCCGGTCCGATCGCCACCCACTGCCCATCGCGCAAGATCCGTCCCTGGCCGGCATGGACGAACTGCTCGTGCTCCCAGGGATGCTTGTGCGGCGGAATGAGCCCGCCCGGCGCCACCTCGATCATCCGCATGCAGTAGTTCACGGCACCGTCGGCCTTGCCGAGCAGCACCCGGCCCGTCACGCCGCGCATGGTGGCGGCGGTCAGTTCCTTCGGCTCCACCTCGCGGTAGTCGATGATCTTCATACCCAGCCTCACTCCTCGTTTCCCGCGGACGGGCCAAAGCCCGCCGCAGGGTTTCCCGCCGCCCCGTCCCTACCCCGAGCCCCAAGCCGGACCAGGAAGGTGGCGAAGTCGCCGGCATAGGTCCGGCTGCCCACATGGCCGAGCCGGCCGCCCACAAAAACGTGCACGCTCCCGCCCAGATCGCGCCAGCGTTTGCAGAAGGCGTAATCCTCGGGCAGATAGTCCCCGGTTTCGGGATCGATGGCCGTGTCGAAAAAGGCATAGTGCTCTCCGGGCGCGGCATTGGTGCAGGCCCGGCGGTAACGCAGCTGCGGCATGGCCGCGGCCAGCCGCACCAGGACCTCGCGGCGGATGAGCATGAATCCCGTGGCCGCGTACGCCACTTCCACGAAGCCTTGTCCGTCCACCCGGCTGCCGGGCTTGACCGTGACCGCGTAATCGAGGCTCGCCGCCTCGGCCACGTCCTCCGGGGTCCCCAGGCCTTGAGCCATGACCCGCGCCAGCGGCAAGCCCTTGACCGGATACACGGCGCAGGCCACGTCCTTGCCGGCGGCCAGAAGCCGGGTCACGAGTCCGGCCGGGAAATCGATGTCGGCGTCGATAAAAAGGAGATGCGAGCAGCGCGCGTCGCGCAGGCACTCGCTGGCGATGAGGTTGCGGGCCCGGGTGATGAGGCTGTCATGGGCCGGGGTCACCAGCCGAAACGGCACCCTGGCGGCATTGAGCTCGTCTTTCAAGCGCATCATGGCCAGCATGTACTCGATGGTGACCATGCCGCCGTAGCACGGCGTTCCGATCAGCAGCACGCCGTATTTCCCCGATCGAAGCGGTCCAGGAGGGGCTCCCCCCCGCCTTGGCGCCGGAAGCGTTTCGCCCGCATCTCCCCCCCCTCCCATCACCTATTCCGCGCCGGGATCG
>JAWRKJ010000082.1:0-9148 GCA_040307025.1 Desulfovibrionaceae bacterium
ACCGAGAAGCGACTTCCATGCCCCAGGACCGTGCCCCCTCGCCTCCGTTCCGTCTTGGCGGATTGCGCCGCATTTTGATGGCCCTGGTCTTGCTGGCTGTCCTGCCGGCCCTGGGTCTGGCCTTGCACCACGGCCTGTCCCAGCTGCACCAGGCCCGAGAGGAAGCCAAGGCCGAGGCGGCGAGCAAAGCCCTGTCCCTGGCCGGTGAACAAAAGGAACTGACCCGGGCCGCCCGGCAGCTCATCGAAACCCTGGCCGCCACCACCGTGGTCCGGGTGATCGACCCCCAGGGCTGCGCCCGGCTTTTTTCCCAGCTCATGGCCCAATCGGCCGGCGGCGTGGCCAACATCCTGGCCGTCTCCAACACAGGAGAACGCATCGCCGAGGCCGTGCCCGACGCCGGTGATTTTTCCGACCCCGACCGCAATCCCTTGGGCCAGATCAGTTATGCCAATCGGAACTGGTTCCGAGCGGTGCTGCGTACCGGAAAATTTCAGGCCGGCCCGTTCGTCCTCAGCCCGGACGGGCGGCCGCGCATGGTCATCGCCTGTCCGGCCCGCAGCTGGGACGGCTCGATCAAGGCCGTGGTGGCGGCCTGTCTGACCCTCGAAGCCCTTGGCCACCGCCTGGAGGCCGTTCCCCCACCGCCGGGCAGCCTGGTCGGCGTGGTGGATCAAACCGGACGGCTCCTGTGGTCCCATCCCGATGCCGTCAGCCGCATCGGCCAGGACACGGCCCAATCCCCGCTCACCAAGGCGGTGCTGGCGCGCCCGGACGGCAACGCCGAGATCACCGGCCTGGACGGCATCCCCCGCCTGACCGGGTTCGCCCGGCTGCTGCCGGAGCTGCCCGACTCACCCACCGTCTACGTCGGCATTCCCCAGGACGAGGCTTATGCCAAGGCCGAGGCCATGTTGCGCCACCAACTCCTCTGGCTCGTGCTGGTCGGCGTGGTCGGGCTCGGCGCGGCCTGGCTCATGGGCTCCAGGCTGCTTGTGCGGCCCATCACCGACCTGGTCGAGGCGGCCGAGGCCATCGGCCGGGGCGAGTCCGCGACCCGGCTCGCCGGCACGGCCCGGGTGACGGAACTGGCCCGATTGGGCCGGGCCTTCAACGCCATGGCCGACGATCTGGAGGAGCGGGAACGCGGGCTGGTCCAGCTCACGAGCGATTTGCGCAATTCCAACCGCGACCTGGAACAATTCGCCTACGTGGCCTCCCACGATCTCCAGGAACCCCTGCGCAAGATCACGAGTTTTGCCGATCTGCTCACCAAACGCTACGGGAGCCAGTTCGACGAGACCGGCCAGCGTTACATCAATTACATGGTGGACGGAGCCAAGCGCATGAGCCAGCTCATCAGCCACCTCCTCGCCTATTCCCGGCTCGGCACCCACGGCAAGGCCTTCGCCCCCATGCCCGTGGGCGATGCCCTGGATATCGCCCTGGACAACCTCCAGCTCAGCCTGGAGCAGACCGGCGCCGTTATCCACCGGACCGAGCTGCCCACGGTGGTGGCCGATCTGGCCCAGATCGGCCAACTGTTCCAGAACCTGGTCGGCAACGCCCTCAAGTATCGCGGACCGGACACGCCCGAAATCGCGGTCTCGGCCAAACGGCTGGAGAGCGCCTGGGAGATCGCCGTGGCTGACAATGGCCTGGGCATTGCCAGGCAGCACCACGAACGCATCTTTCGCATGTTCCAGCGACTCCATACAACCAAGGACTATCCCGGGGCCGGCATCGGCCTGTCCTTTTGCAAACGCATCGTCGAACGCCACGGCGGCCACATTCGGGTGGAGTCCGAGGCCGGCCAGGGATCGACCTTCTTTTTCACTCTGCCGGACAAGGAGGAAGCCGAGGCATGAACGCCACGCCCGTGCGCATTCTACTCATGGAGGACGATCCGGGCGATGTGGAGCTGATCCTCGAAGCCTTGCGCGACGCCAAGATCGCGCTCGCCATCGACCATGTGCCCGACGGCGAGGAAGGCATGCGCTTTCTGCGCAAGGAAGGAGCCTACGCCGGGGCGGTCCGGCCGGACCTCGTACTGCTCGACCTCAACATGCCCCGCATGGACGGGCGGGAAGTCCTGGAGGCACTCAAGGGCGATAAAGGGCTGCGGTCCATCCCGGTGGTTATTCTCACGACCTCGGACGCCGAGCAGGACATCATGGCCAGCTACGATCTGGGCGCCAATTGCTATCTCAAAAAGCCGTTGGGGCTGGATGATTTTCTCCATGTGGTCAAAAGCGTGGAAAATTTCTGGCTGACACTCGTCAAACTGCCTCCTCGGGACATGTAGTGGGGAGTGGGCATGGCTATCCGCATCGTATTGATCGAAGACGACTATGGCGACGCCGAGCTGGTCGGCGCCTATCTGGAGGACGAACCGGACCAGGGGTACAGCCTGCGCCATGCACCCTTGCTTGAAGAGGGCGTGGCCCTGCTCCAGCGAGACGGGGCCGATGTCGTGCTCCTCGACCTCAATCTGCCCGATTCCTCGGGCCTGACCACATTCACGAGCCTGCATGCCCGGTTCCCCGACGTGCCCATCATCGTGCTCTCGGGTCTGGACGACCGGGAGGTCTCCATCATGGCCGTGCGCGAGGGAGCCCAGGATTTCATCCTCAAGGGCGTGTTCGACGGTGGCCTGCTATCGCGGGCCATCCACCACGCCATCGAACGCCACCAACTCTACCGCAAACTCGTGGGCGAGGCCTTTTCCGACGAGTTGACCGGACTGTTCAACCGGCGCGGTTTCCAGACATTGGCCGGCCAGCTCTTCAAATCCGCCCAGCGTCTGCACCAGGGCGCGTTTCTGCTCTATGTGGACGTGGACGGCATGAAAACGGTCAACGACGTGCTGGGCCACCGTGAGGGCGACCGGATGCTGTGGGACACGGCCGAGGTGTTGCGCGTGACCTTTCGCGACGCCGATGTGCTGGCCCGGCTCGGCGGGGACGAATTCGCCGTGTTCGGCCTACAGGAAGCGCATTTCGCGGCCGTGGACCCCAAGGTACGGCTCCGGGCCAAAGTCGAGGAGTTCAACGTCGCCGGCAAGCGGCCCTACAAGCTTTCCCTGAGTATCGGCCTGTCCTGCCTGGACTGCGAGCCGGCCAAGAGCCTGGATGATCTGCTCGTCAGCGCCGACGCCCACATGTACGAGGAGAAACGCTGTCGTTCCAGCCGGTGTTACGCAAAACCGGCTGCGGAACCGCCGAGTGCTCCCCGGACGCCGGAAAAGCCAACGGTATCCGTCTCGGTCAGCCCCAGGGTCCCGGACCGGACCGTGGGCATGTTGCGCATCGCCTAACCGTTTTGGCCGCGCGATCGGCCGGAAGGAGTCGCGTCATGGGTGTGTTCCGTTGTCGTCTGATGGCACTTGTCGGGCTCCTGGTCGCCTTGGCCGGGCACGTTGGCGCACGTACGGCCTTGGCCGGGGACATCGTGGTCTCGGGCGCGGCCAGCCTCACCAGTGCCATGACCGAGATCAAAAACGCCTTCCAATCCAGCCATCCGGACCGGAAGGTCTATGTCAATTTCGCCTCGTCCGGCCAACTTCTCCAGCAGATCGAAGCCGGCGCGCCCGTGGACGTCTTTGCCCCGGCCGACCAGGAGACCATGGACCGGGCCCAGCAACACGGGCTCATCGACGCGTCCAGCCGGGTCGATTTCACGGCCAACGACCTGATGCTGGTCGTACCCTGCGATTCCAAGGACGTGCACTGCGCCAAGGACCTCACCGACGCCAAGGTCGACCGGATCGCCCTGGGCGAGCCCGATGCCGTGCCGGCCGGCAGCTACACCAAGCAGGCCTTGGCCAAGCTGGGCCTGTGGGACACCTTATCGCCCAAGATGGTGTATGGGCTTTCGGTGAAACAGGCCCTGGACTACGTGGCCCTGGGCGAGGTCGGGGCGGCGTTTATCTACGGCACGGATGCCCGCTTGGCCCCGGATCGGATTCGGATCATCATGAACATGGGGGGCCACACCCCGATCGTCTATCCGGCGGCGGTGGTGGCCGGATCAGCCCAGAAGGACGGCGCCCGGGAGTTCATCGCCTTTCTGACCAGCGACGCCGGCCAGACGATCCTGGCCAAATACGGCTTCAAAAAGCCCGGCGAAGTGAAGGAAAAGTAACCGACACGCGGCGTGGGCGTGGGGAAGGAAGCCTCCGGCGGCCAACGGGCGCTGCCCTTTGGCCGCCGAAGGCTTTCCCCCTGCTCCCCCTCTTCCTGACGGATACTAACCGAAGAGCTTCTTCTTGCCTTCGATCAGCTCCGTCACCACGCTCGGATCGGCCAGGGTCGAGGTATCGCCCAGGCTCTCCACCTCATTGGAGGCGATCTTGCGCAGGATGCGCCGCATGATCTTGCCGCTGCGCGTCTTGGGCAGCCCAGGTGCGAACTGGATCATCTCCGGCGCGGCAATGGGGCCGATTTCCTTGCGCACGTGCATCTTGAGCGCCGCCAGCAGCTCGTCACTCTCGTCATAGCCGGCCTTGAGCGTCACATAAGCATAGATGCTCTGCCCCTTGACCTCGTGGGGCATGCCGACCACCGCCGCCTCAGCCACGGTCGGGTGGGACACCAGGGCCGACTCGATCTCGGCCGTGCCCATGCGGTGGCCGGACACGTTGATCACGTCATCCACCCGGCCCATGATCCAAAAATAACCGTCCTCGTCGCGGCGGGCGCCGTCGCCTGATTCGTAGCAGCCCTTGAAACCGGAGAAATACTGCTGCTTGAACCGCTCGGGCGCGTTCCAGATGCCGCGCAACATGCCGGGCCAGGGCTTGCGGATGACCAGGAAACCGCCCTCGTTGGGGCCGACTTCCTTGTTGTCCTTGTCCACGATGGCGGCATCGATACCGGGCAGCGGCAACGTGGCCGAACCGGGCTTGAGGGTCGTGGCGTAGGGCAAGGGCGAAATCATGAGCCCGCCCGTCTCGGTCTGCCACCAGGTGTCGACGATCGGCAGTTTCCCCTTGCCGATGTGGTCGTGGTACCAGATCCAGGCTTCGGGATTGATGGGCTCGCCCACGGAGCCGAGGATGCGCAACGAGGACAGGTCGTGCTTCTGGGTCCAGGCCGGGCCGGATTTCATAAGCGACCGGATGACCGTCGGCGCGGTGTAAAAGATGTTCACCTTGAACTTCTGGCAGATCTGCCAGAACCGGTCCGGGGCCGGATAGGTGGGCACGCTCTCGAACATGAGCGAGGTGGCGCCCAGGGCCAGCGGTCCGTAGACGATATAGGAATGGCCTGTGATCCAGCCGATGTCGGCCGTACACCAATGGATGTCGTCGTCGTGCAGGTCGAAGACGATCTGGCTCGTGTGGGCGGCATAGGTCAGATAGCCGCCCGTGGTATGGTACACGCCCTTGGGCTTGCCCGTGGACCCGGAGGTATAGAGGATAAAGAGCACATCCTCGGCATCCATGGGCTCGGCCGGGCACGGCCCTTCCACGTCGCGTTCGGCCATGACGTCGTGCCACCAGACATCGCGGCCGGGCAGCATGTCCACCTCGTTACCGGCATGGCGCAACACCACGCACTTTTCGATGCTGGCGCATTCGGACAGGGCGGCATCGGCATTGGGTTTGAGCGGAATGGTCTTGCCGGAACGGATCACCGCGTCGCTGCACACGAGCACCTTGGCCTCGCAGTCGTTGATCCGGTCGCGCAGGCTATGGGCGGAAAAGCCGGCGAAGATAATGCTGTGGGGCGCGCCGATCCGGGCACAGGCCAGCATGGCGATGGCCAGTTCCGGCACCATGGGCAGATACAACCCCACCCGGTCGCCTTTTTTGACGCCGAGCTTTTTCAGCACATTGGCGAACCGGCAGACCTCGTCATGCAGCATCTGGTAGGTGTAGGTCCGCACCTCCTCGTCTTTCTCGCCCTGCCAGATGATGGCCGCCTTGTTGCGCCGGCAGTCGGTCAGATGCCGATCCAGGCAGTTGTAGGCGACATTGAGCTTGCCGCCGGCAAACCACTTGATCTCGGGCTTGGCGAAGTCGTACTCCAACACCTTGTCCCAGGGCGAAAACCAAGTCAAAAGCTCGCTTGCCCGCTCGCCCCAATAGCCCTCGGGGTCCTCGATGGAGCGCTTGTGGATGGCGCGGTATTCTTCGATGCTTTTGATATGGGCGCGTTCCCGGCCGGCGGTCGGCGGTTCGAAGTGGCGCTGCTCGTGCATCAAGCTTTCAATGTTGTCGGCGATCATGCAGTTCTCCCAGGGTTTCGGATTGGTCGTCGAAACAAGCCGGACCATGCCGCATCACAGAGGGTCCGGCCGGAAATTTTCGGCCAAAGGCGACCGATAAACAGTAAACCGAACGGCCCCAAACACAAAGACCGTTTATCGAGGGAGAAACGCCGTTCACCGAAAAACGGCGAGCGGCACCACGCCTCTCCCCTACCAGCGCCGGCCCAGGGCCGCGCGCCAGGCCGGGGTGACCAGATCGGCGTACACCGCCCCCACCCGCTCGACCGGCATTCTCTGGCCGGCCAACTCCACATCGCGCATGAAATACAGGCGAAGCGGCTTGCCTCCGAGGGCCGCGTCGGGAGCCGGAGAACCGGAAAAAGCATTGTCCGGCGCCAAGCGGAGCCAGTCCTGCCCGGAACGATCCGAAGCCCAGACCGCTTCCGGTAAAAAACGGGTCCCGGCGAGCCGTGGGCCAAGCGCCGCAAAAACGGCCCGGCTGATGGCCGGGAACGGCTCCTTGTACAGTCGCCGCCCGGCCGAGGGCAGGGTTTCGTTGGTCACGCAGGCCACCGGCGCCTGGGCATATTCGCGATAGACCTCCGGCCGGGTGGCATCGGCCAGGAGCACCCGGCCCACACCCAGGCGCGACAGCAGCACATTGGCCCGCTCGGCCACCTGGGGCAGATGCTCGAACCCGGTCAGACGCCAGTCCGTCCAGCCGCTGCGCCGGGCGAGCAGATACTGGCCCAAAAGCAGAATACCCGTACCCGCGCCGCAATCAAGACCCGCAAAAGGCCGATCTTCGGGTGGCAGCGGACTGGCGAGCAGCGCCGCCAGCAAATGTACGGTCTTTGGCAGATCGAGCAACATCTGCAAGGCAAAGCCGTGGTGCAGATAAAACCGGCGCAAGGCCGGACAGCCGGTGAGCAAGGGCGTGCCGCTGCGTCGCAACACGAACTGGCCAGCCAAAAGGGTCACGAGATCGAGAGTAAGGGGGTTGCCGAGCCGTTCGGGGTGCACGTAGGCATGGGCGTAGGCCAGGCACAGGCTGGCCAAGGCCGGGCCGTCCACCAGGCTCTCCGGCCGGGCCAAGGCCGTGAGCATCTCGGGCAGGGAACCAGGTCGGAACACCCCGGGCGCCACCGGCGGGCCGTCCGGCGGGTCCCGATCGAGCAGTCGCAGGGCCCAGGTCTTGAGATCATCCATGGTCCGGGCACGCGGGACCGCTAGTACTGATACAAGCCATCAATGCACGTGAAGGTGTCGGTCTGAAGATTCTGGTAGCAGATCTGGGCCGCGTCATCGATGTGACTCACCTCGTCCATGGCGATCACCTTGCGCACGCCGTTGACGCGCATGGAATAGACCTGCGCTTCCCGGTCGAGGATCAGGGGAGGATCGACATAGAAGTATTGCCCATTGGTGAGCTCCACATAATACGTATGGCGCACGCACCCCGCCAGCGCGACCAGTCCCAGCGACAACACCACGGCAAGACCAAAAAGGCGCATGCCTTTTCCTCCCCGCGCCCTCTGTGCCGGGCGCCGGCTACGTCATTTGTAACGCAGCTTCATGTACAGCATGATCCCCACCAGGACCAGGGTGACACCATTGGCGGCAATGACCGGCAAGGACCCGATCTGGGCGCCGTGCACCAGCCACAAGCCGATGCCCGCAGCCAAAAGCAGGTACATGCCCAGAGAAATATCCGCCGTGGACTTCGTGCGCAGGGTCTTTATCACCTGGGGCATGAACGCAGCCGTGGTGATGCAGCCGGCGGCAAAGCCCACGTAATCGGAAAGGGCCAAGCCCATGGCTATTTCCGGACCGGCTGCCGGGTTTCGCCGGGAGCCGTTGGGGCGAACAGCGTTGCCGCCTTGCGAAAATAGGCCGCCACCGCCTCGATATCCTTGCCGGCCTGGGTCAACTCCACGGACACGGGCAAATCAGCGACATTTTTTTCCACCAACCGCATCCATTGGAGTTCCTTGTCCAGCTTGCCGGCAATGACGGTCAATCCGTTTTGCAGCAGGCCGCCCACCTTGTTGACCGTGTCGGCACAGGCCGGATCGAGGACATCATAGACATAGACCATGTCGCCGGCATTGAGAAAGAGTTCCCAGCAGGCCGAAAGCGAGGCCCGCAAGGCCAGGACGTCCTTGATGCGGTCGGCGTTGCCCTCCTTGGCCAGGGAGGCATAATAGTCCGTCACCTTGAGCAGATGGTCGTAAATTTTGCCGCTTTGACTGGCGAAATAGGCGTTGAAGGAGCGCGTGTCGACCTTGGCGGCCCAGGCGGTAGCTGGCGCGAAGCAACACCAGCAGGCGAGAAGCACGCCTGCCAAAGCCCCTGTGCGCCGCAGAAACCGGGCAACCATGAAACGCCCTTCAGAAACCGCTACAGGCACCCCGGGGCGCCTGAGCGGTCATGGCCTGAAGTCGGGCCAGCTGGGCCGTGGAAAGATGCTTGGCACTGGCATCCCGGATTTTTGTGGCCCGGTCCCGGAATTTTTCCGGCAAGGTACCGGATGCAACGGCTAATGAAGCGTAATAATACGCCTTTTCGTCATTGACCACCACATTGGCATAGCCCCGGCTGTACACGTCGGCCAACACGAACCGGGCATAGCCGTAGCCGGTGTCCGAGGATTTGACGAGCCATGCGAGGCCCTTGGCAAAATCCTGGGCCACCTGTGTGCCGTTGAGGTAGGCCACGCCGACCTGGCACTGGGCCTCGGCATCGCCGGCCTCGGCCAGGGGCAACCACGTGTCGAAGGTCATGGGCTGGGCCACGGCGGTCCGCAACACGGGACAGCCCAGGCTGACCAGCCCCGCGACCAAAAGGGCGCATAGCCAGAGCCCGGCGCGTCCGGTCCGACCGGCGGGCGATGTGGGGGCATTGGCCATGGAAAATCTCCCTGGCCGGGGGGGGG
>JAWRKJ010000083.1:0-18283 GCA_040307025.1 Desulfovibrionaceae bacterium
TCCTGGGCCAGGGCGAACAGCGCCGTGCCCAAAAGCAGGGTGAACGCCGCCGCGATCGCCGGCCATCGTCTCGCCTTGTTCATGCCCCTTCCTCCTTGGCTGTCGTCGTCGATTCCCACGTATCCTGGCAGGCGGGCGGGCCGCCTGCGTTCACGGCGAAAGGACCGCCCTAGCCGCCCGACGTATCGCAGGACAGGTAGCGGTAGTACGGACGTGCGACGTGCACGAGATTCTGGTGGCAGTCCGTGCAACGCTTTTCATAGCCGGGCCGGGCATACAACACCTGGCGATGGGCCAGCATGCCGCCTTGCTTGTTCGGCAAATAAAGCAGGTTGCGGTGGCACTTCAGGCACTGGTCGTTCTTGATGTCCCGGGCGGCCTGGGCCCGACTTTTCGCGTGATCGTAGTGGGACTGGTCCTCGACGAAGTGCGCCACGACATCCTTGAGGCCGTGCAGCGTCTTGGCGAAGAAAAAGTCAAAGGTATCGTGGGGCGCGGGCAGGTGGCAATCCATGCAGTCGGCCACCACGCCCCGGGAATTGTTGGTGTGCGTGGCGGTGCGCCAGGTATTGTAGGCGTATTGTATTTCGTGGCAGGAGGCGCAAAAAAGCGGTGTCGAGGTCCGTACCATGGTGTAATAGGTGAGGCTGAAAAGCGGGAAGGCTATCGCTATTCCGAGGCAAACGAACAGAAGTGGCTTTCCGATCCGTTTCATGCGCCAACCTCCCAGCCAGTACCAGCAACGCTCGTGTACGACCTCCGCAAACACCAGCCTCAAGACCCCGGGTGGGATGCCGTTGCCCCTCCTCACTCGGATCAATTCGCGCTTCTATCGAGAGAGATAGATTTTTATCGAACACCACTTTTGCGTGAAGTTGTCAAGAAAACTGGCTGCGTTTTCCCTGGCAGCAAAGACCAGCCCCCGCCAAGGAAACTGGCGTACCAGGCGTCACGCGCGAGGTTTCCGGCGGCCAGACGAAAGGTCTTTTTGAATCAGGATGCACTTGAAGTGCTTTCCCGGCTTGTACCCGACACCGACCGCGCCTTTGTCGTAATACAACACCCAGGCCCAGGCCGGATCGTAGCCGCTCGACGTGGACGACCACACGCCGCCGAGTTCCTCGCCAAAGGGATGACCGGGCGAAAGCGCGGGCCGGGCGCGGGACGTGTCCACCAAGGATTCCAATTCCCAGATGGTGGGCAAGCGCCAGTCCGGCATCCGCTTTGCGGCATCGAGCGCCTCCTGCCAGGTGACCTCGCCTTCCTGGGGAAACATCCCTGCAAACCAGACACAGCCGGTCAAACGATCCAAGACGCCCTGGCCCAAGGCCTCGAAACGCGGCTGTGGCCAGGGATGCCGCACCAAGGCCGCGTGTTGCGGCGATTCGGGGAGAAGCCAACTCGTGCCGCGAACCGGCAGCACCATGTGTTCCGCCTGGCCATGCCCGGGGAACATCCGGCCGCCCTCCAGGTGGATACGCCAATAATCCCCCGGGTTGACCGCCGAGAGCGTGGACGTCCAATGCCAATGCTGGAAAAGACCCGTGAACGGCGCCCCGGGAGGAAGGGCGGGCCGGGCATGGGCCAGGCTCGTGAGAGAGAGGAGTTCCCGACGCCGGGGCAGACGCCAATCCGTGTAGCCGAGAAAACCGTCCCGGTTGCGCACGTCCACCCAGGTACAGGCGGCTTCCCAGGACCGAGGCCAAACCACACAACCCGCATCCCGGGGCCAGACGAGTCCGGTCAACCGATCGAGGACAAGATCCGCGCCCGGCAGGGTAAAACGTGGCTCCGGCCAGGCACGTCCCGGCTGATAGTCCCCATCTTGCCCGCTGCCCGCACAGGGGAGGTCCTGCCCGAACGCATCAAAGCAGGACTGCTGGCCGGACCAGGGATAGGCTGCCTTTTGGCGGGTCGGCCCAGGCTGGCGGTCCGTGGAAACGTCCGGTTCCCACCCGGCTTTTCCGGGCGCGGCCGCCAGCCTCCTGGGCACGCCGCTTTTGCCCTCGCTGTGCACGGGAAGCGCTGCCGGCCGGGTTAGAAAGTCATCCCCGCGCCACCAGGCGTAACAATACCTGTTGCGCTGTTCCCCATTTGGTTGAGCATGGGCTTCAACTTTTCAAGTTCAGGATGTCCCTCGGTCTCACGGCTATGATAGCTCAACCGCGGCGAAGATTTATACGGCGACTGCTTATTGGTAGCAGTGTCTTTTTGCTCATTTTTCGGCATATCCTCCGCGAAGGAAGCACCCGCAACCAGCAGGGAACCAAGGGCGAGCAACACGATTTTTTTCATACAGCATACCCTCCTGAAACAACTTGCATGCATGACGGATTCGATACTGCCGGACCGTTGGATTGCGCACCTCCTGCTGGGAACACAAAGACGACAGGCTCCATGGCAGCGGCACGCGCTTTGCCTTGCCGGGGGCACGTATTCCGCCCCTGCGGCACAGGTGGGGTTGTCGAGGCCTTGGACGTCCGCGCCAAGCCCGATCCCTTCCGCCAATCCAGACGGGAGATGGCTTGGACCCGCGCGTGGCCTTTCGCCTGGATGGCGCCAGGAGCGAGAGGCCCGGGGATTACCGGGATCACGGAAATGAACAGACCGTCCTCTTCCCGGCCGGGGGCGTTTGTGAACTCGTACATACTGGCCCAATAATCGAGGGGGCCCGTGAAGGCAACGCGGGCTCCAGCCACAGGCATAAAAAGCCCGGGATTGGCATCGAACGCACCCGGGCCCCAAAGCGGCACTTTTTCACCTCAAATGGCCACCGGCCAATTTCCCAGCAAAAAACGGCCTATGATTTTTACCGCAGGCCGTTGAAATTCTGGTCGGGGCGAGGTGATTTGAACACCCGGCATCCTGCTTCCAAAGGAGCAAAGATACATTATGTCAATTGAAATAATTTATTTTTTTAATTGGCGGATAACATTTTCCGGCTGAAATGACCCAGGCCCGGACCCTGGCGGTTATCCAGAGGTTAGCCAACTGGGCGGTTATCCAGCCCTGGAGAAACAGATTTTCAGCAGGCCGTGGTAGGATCTTTTCGTGTTTGGTCAGTACCTATCACAGGATTTCAGATGCGCAGACTCCACCCGCAAGACCATGCCGTGGCCGTTGGCTACCGGCGTGGATGTTCCTGTGGCCTCCAACCGGCATATTCGGGAATTCTCCCCATCCCGCAGGACCTATTGCGGCAGCTTGAACTTGCACATCTTGCGATACAGTGTCTTGCGGCCGATACCGAGCATCTTGGCGGCCACGGTCCGGTTGCCGCCCACATGGTTGAGAACCCGCATGATGAGCTGGCGTTCGCTTTGTTCGAGAGTCGGGAAAATCCCTCTTTTTTCGGCGCCGTCCAGGGCTCCGACGATCTCTTGCGGCAGCGTCCCCGCCGTGATCAGGTCGTTTTCGGACAGGATGATGGCCCGCTCGAGAACGTTGCGCATCTCCCGGACGTTGCCCGGCCAGTGGTAGGACTGGAAGCAGGCCTCGGCCGTGGGAGCGATTTTGTAGGACGGTCGGTCCGGATAGATATGGCCGAGGAAATGGGTCGTAAGGGCCGGGATATCCTCTTTTCTTTCCCGCAACGGCGGCACCTCGATGCGAAAAATGTTCAGACGATGAAAAAGGGCCTCGTGAAAACGTCCGGCCTCGACCTCCTTGGCCAGGTCGCGGTTGGTGGCGAACAGAAAACGGATGTTGACCTTGCGCTCTTCGGTCTCACCCACCCGCCGGTAGGTCTGGGACTCCAAAAGACGCAGCAGCATGGACTGGAGTTCCAGGGACAGTTCGCCGACCTCGTCCAGGAAAAGCGTTCCGTTGTTGGCTAGGGCCAGCAAGCCTTCCCGGGATTCGGTCGCCCCCGTGAAAGCCCCCTTGCGGTAGCCGAAAAGCTCGCTGCGCAACAGCTCCTTGTTGAAGGTGCCGCAGTTCTTAATGACCAGCGGCCTGTCCGCGCAGGCGCTCTGGTTGTGGATGTTGTGGGCCACCACATCCTTGCCCACGCCGGATTCGCCGGTAATCAGTACCGGCGTCCGGGTCGGCGCCACCTTGCTGACGAGAAACAGGATCTGTTTGATGGCCAGGGAATGGCCAACGAGCTTGCAGTCGGGCCTGGGCGTCCCCGTCCGGCGCAAAATCCGGTTTTCCCGTTGCAGCACGGAACGCTGGTAGGCCTTCTCGATCACCAACTTGATCCGTTCCAGGGAAAACGGCTTGGTGATGTAGTCGTAGGCCCCGATCTTCATGGCCTCGACCGCGCTCGCCACCTCGGCGTAGGCGGTGATCATGATCACCTCCACGTCGGGAAGGCGCTCCCGGAACCGTTCGAGCAGGCCGAGGCCATTGCTGTCGGGCAGACGGATGTCCAGGAGGACGACGTCGAAGTCCTGCTCGAGGGTGAGACGGATGGCCTTTTCGGCCGACTCGGCCGTGGTCACCACCCGGTCGGGCGCGGCCAGGGCCTTTTGGGCCAGGCGGCGGATGGACTGCTCGTCATCGACCACCAAAAGGTTGATGGCTCCGGTTTTATACATGCGTTGCGGCCTATTGCGACAGGTAGGGCAGGATGACCTCGAAGACCGCGCCCTTGCCCGGCTCGCTTTCCACGCTGATCTCCCCGCCATGCTTGCGGATGATGTTGTAGCAGGTGGACAGGCCGATGCCGATGCCCTGTCCCGGGGGCTTGGTGGTGAAAAAGGGTTCGAAGAGCTTGCCGATATGCTCCGGCGCGATGCCGTTCCCGGTGTCGGCCACTTCGAGCGCCACCAGGTTGTCCCTGACCCCGGTCCTGATCCTGATCCTGCCCGAGGCCCGTACGGCGTACAGGGCATTGCCCACGAGATTGAGCATGACCTGCATCAGCTCCCCGGGATGCCCGAGCACCACGGGGTCGTCCTCCCCCCCGGTCTCCAGGGCGATGATGTCCTTGGGCAGGCGGCTGAGCCTGGGGCCGAGCAGCTTGAGGCAATTGGCCACGACGTCGTTAAGGTTGACGGTGGTCAGTTGCCGGACCTCGCGGTGGCCGAAGGTCAGGAGGTTCTGGACGATGCCCGAACAACGGCTGCATTCCATGAGGATGGTGTCCAGAAACTCGTGAAAGTCCTCGAAAAGGGCCGCCGCCTTCTCGCTTGCCGGCGTCAGGGCCTCGAGTTCGCCCAGGTGCAGGGCCAGGGTTTCGGCGAAGCCGCTGATGCTCGTGAGGGGGTTGTTGATCTCGTGGGCCACGCCCTCGGCCAAAACGCCCACCGTGGCCATGCGCTCGGCCAGGAAATACTTGGCCTGGAACTGCTTCTCCAGGGTGACGTCGCGCTGCAGCAGCAAGATCCGGTCCGGCCTGCTTGTGCCGTCCAGCATGACCGAGGCCGTGCACTCGATTTGCCGGTTCTCGCCGCCACGGTTCAGGATTTGCATAGTGCGCGAAACCCGGGTCGGGCTTTCCATGGCCAGTTCGATGGAACAGGGGGTGCATGGCGCATCGCGCCCCTTGAAGATATTGTGGCAGGTCAGGCCCGCCGGCGCGAGCCCGGGGTAGGTGTCGTCAAAGGACTTGTTGACCGACAGCACTTTTTTCTCCCGGGAAATCACAGCCATGACGTCGGGAATGCCGTCCAGGATGGCCTGGATGTCCCGGCGTTTCTGTTCGAGCTCCTGGTTCGATGCCTCAAGTTCGCGGATCTTGCGTTTGACCTCCTTGAAAAAACCCAGCTTGACGGTCTCGATGCCGCTGATGTCCGCGAGCTTGGTGTCGCGCGTCATCACCACGCTCCGTAGTAGATGTTCAGGATGTCCTTCCAGCCGGCCGGCCGGGGGTTGGTGAGCAGGCAGATGTCCTTGGCGGCGTTGCGGCTCATCTTGGGCAGCATGGTGTTGTCGGGCAGGACCTCGCGCAGCCGCGCCGGCAGGCCGATCTCCTCGCGAAAGCGCTCCAGGGCCGCGATGCCGCCAGCGGCCGTGGCCGCGTCGCTCTCCAGGCGCTCGCCGAGGAGGATGCGACCGATCACGGCCATCTTCGCCTCGCATTCCGGCTGATTGTACCGCATGACACTCGGCAGGAGCAGGGCGTGGGAAACGCCGTGCACCACGTCGTACATGCCGCCCAGGGCATGGGCCAGGGCGTGTCCCAGCCCCACGCTGGCGTTGGTGAAGGCGATACCGGTGGAAAGTCCGGCCACGGCCAGTTGCTCCAGCTCATCGAGGGCCAGGGTCGCCAAGGCCGGCCGGCTGTGACGCCAGAGCAGGTCGAGTCCCTTGAGGCTTTGCACCTCGGTCAGGGGATTGGCCAGGGGCGACAGGTAGGACTCCACCGCATGGGCCAGGGCGTCGAACAGGGGGGCCAGGAGCAGTTCGCGGCTCAGCGTGCCGAGCAGGTTCGGGTCGGTGATGGAGATATTGGGAACAAGAGTCCGGCTGATGATGGTCATCTTGATGCGCCGTCCCACGTCGGTGATCACCGCGAACTGGGAAATGTTGGATTCGCTGCCCATGGTCGTGGGGATGAAGACCATGGGCGGCAGGGGATCCTTGACCTGATTGGCTCCCTCGTAGTCCTTGATTTCCCCGCCGTTGCTGGCCACCAGGGCAATGCCCTTGGCCGCGTCCATGACGCTGCCCCCGCCAAGGGCCAAAACCACATCCGCACCGCTTTGGCGGTACAGCTCCACTCCCTTTTTGACCTGATGGTCCTTGGGATTTTGGGCCACGTCGTTGTAATAGACGGACTCCAGGCCCTCGCGCTTGAGGATGGTTATGAGCCTGTCCAGCCAGCCGGCCGCCTCCACCCCCGGATCGGATACGACGAAAATCTTCGAGGCCCCGAGCTGTTTGGCGCACACGCCGGCATAGTCGAAGCTGCCGCGGCCGAAAATGATTTCCGGAATGGTGAACTTGTAAATGCCCATGGCTCTCGCGCCCCCGGTCTTGAAGCGGCTCCCCGCGTGCGACCGCCCGCCGCCGCGGACGGTCTGCGGCCAGGCGTCGCCGGCGGCAGACACCCGGTTGAGAATCCTTTTGATCTTGCCTAGTTGTTCATCCCATTTCTGTCAATGCCGGGCAACCATATCACACTGACCCGCTCCGATTTCGCCCTTCGGGTCAGTGTGACCCGAACCCTACGCGTGATCATGCGGGGCTCCTCCTGCCCAGTGGCGGTCACGGTCCGCCGGGGCGGAGATGGCCCGATTCCTGGTCTCCTTTTTGCTTTTTGGCAATGCAACAAACGCATGTAACACGCCCAAACGCCGCAGGAGGCCATCGTGCGGAGGAATATCTTCAAATTATTGCAGTGCCAGTCGCCGGAGGCGGCATGTTGCGAGACACAAAAATAACGCTGCCGCAGGAAGGTGGCATAAGCCGCAGAAAACTGCTCAAGGTTCTGGGATTGCAGGTCGTTGCCGGATCGGTTGCCGTCAACGCCCTGGCAGCACCGAAAAACTTCAATCCGAAACATTACAATCGCGGCATCACAACGGACCAGATCCCCAACTCCAAGGCTGGGCTGACCACGAACCCCACCCCCTGCGTGGGCTGCCGCACCTGCGAGATCGTCTGTTCCCTGGGTCATGACGGCGTGTGCCCGCCGGCCTTCAGCCGCATCCACACGGACTACGATCCGACCAAGAGGCTGTCCAAGCTGATCGTCATGGCCGAGGTCTGCCGCCAGTGCAACATGGCCGACTGTTACTTGGCCTGTGGCTACGATGCCCTGGCCCTGGACCCCAAAACCGGGGCCCGCGTCATCGATCCCGAAAAGTGCACAGGCTGCGGCGAATGCAACACCGCCTGCCCGTCACATCGCACGAGACCACCATGCAAATACTGCTGCTCAACCCGCCCGCCATGCGTCTCATGAATCCGGCCTCCCTGGAGCCGGACCTTCTGCCCGCCAAATCCTGGGCGCCGCTTGGCATCGCCTCTCTCGCGGCGGCGCGGTCCGCACGACGAAACCGCGCCAGCACGGCTACAACCTGGACCACTCCCCGAAAACAACCGCCGGTTTCCCTGCAAAAAAGGTGCTCTTGGTCTCACTGGCCGTATCTTTAGCCAACGCCCTGCTCAGGCCGTGCGGGCATTCCTGTCCCCCAGCATGCGCCTGAGGCGGAAATAGTCGTCGTCCAGGCCGATGGCGCACATCTGCTCGTAGACCTCGGGGCAGATCCCCCTGATCAGCCGGATCTGCAGCTGGATCAGGTCGTCCACGTCGTATTCGCCGGTGTACAGCGGGGGCACCGCGTCCGACCGCCAATAGGCGTCGCTGATGAGCCCCTGCCGCTTGGACAGTTCGTACTGCCTGGTCCCCGGCAGGATGGTGGTGATGCCGACGATGGGGGAGGTAGCCGGCCGGATCTCCCGGATGAGCTCGATGGTCTCGTCGATGGTCTCCGGGGTCTCGCCGGGGTTGCCGACCATGAGGAAGCAGCTAGGCTCCAGGCCCGCCCGGTGCGTCATGCGGAAGGCGCGGCGCACTTGCCCTGTGGTGAAGCCCTTGTTGACGGACTTCAGGATACGCGGACTGCCGGATTCGACCCCGTAATAGACCCGGTAGCACCCGGCCTTGCGCATCCAGGCCAGCATCTCCTCGTTGACGCAGTCCACCCGGGTCTCGGCCATCCAGACGAGGTCCAGCTTTCGGTCCAGGATCTCCCTGCAGATGCCGATGGTCCGCTGGTGGTTCAGGGAGAACAGGTCGTCCGAGAAATACACGTGCCGCACGCCGCGGTCGGCCACCAGCTTCTCCAGTTCGTCGGCCACGTTGCCGGGCGAGCGGAAGGCCCACTTGCCGTTGAAAAACTTGTTCACCGAGCAGAATTCGCAATGGAACGGGCAGCCCCTGGAGGTCATGACGTGGGTTCCGGTCAGCTCCTGGTATTGGGCCGGGATCTCCGGGGACTTGTATTCGGCCAGATTGTAGGCGTCGTAGGCCGGGAAGGGGAACACGTCCAGGTCGGTGACGCTCTCCCGGGGCGGGGTCAGGTGCACGTGGCCGTCCCTGAGAAAGGCGATGCCCCGGACGTCGTCCGGCTCCCGGCCCTGGGCCAGGCGTCGGGCCAGTTGCACGATGGTGCTCTCCCCCTCGCCCAGGACCACCACGTCCACGTTGCCGGAAGCGAGCACCTGGTCCGGGAAGAAGGTGGCGTGGGGGCCACCCATGACCACCGGCACCTCCGGGAAGAGGCGCTTGGACAGCGCGGCCAGGAGCATGGCGTTGGCCCGGCCGAAGGTGAAGCAGCTGATGCCCACCAGGCCGGGTGTGCTTTCGGAGAGCATGGCCTCGACCAGGGGCCAGTCGTGGTCGTGCAGGTCGTGGAACTCCACGTCGAAGTTGCCGGAGCGCAGGGCCGAGGCCAGGGAGGCGATGCCCAGGGGAACCCAGGTCTTGGGCGGCAGCAGGTCCGCGCTAAAGGTGACCGGATTCATGAGCCGCACCGCGGGAGGGGTCAGGAGCACGATCTTTTTCATGATGATGGTCAGCACGCAGGCCGCGACGGCGCGGCCCGCCATGCGCGTTGCGTGCTCCCCCCCTCCCGGAGGGCTGGCGTCTCCAGGAGGGCGGAGAGCACTGTTCTTGAGGGGTGGCAGCCTTGCTCAAGAACCATTGTCGACTAGCTGGGCAACTGGAACGCCTGGGCCTCGAAAGAGGCGAGCACGTCGTCCATGTGCAGCTTCTTGAGCAAGCTGCGGGTCGGCAGTCCGGTTTTCACGTCCCACCCCATGAGCTTGTAGTACTCTGTCTTGGTGGCCTCGAAGTGCTCGCGAACCAGGGGCGGGTGCGGCGGGTCGGACGGGGGGAAGGAGGGCAGGAGCCGGGTATCCACCGGAGCGAAGAAGTGGTCCGGGATCTGGTCGTGCTCCTCGCGCATGTTCACCGGCTTGCCGTCGTTCCACTCCAAGACCGTCAGGAGCCGGTGCAGCGTCCAGGTCCTGGCGGCCTGCTCGTTGAGCTTCTCCTGGGTCATGTTTTCTCCGGTGACATACCCCAAGAGCTTGTACTCCACCGAGGTGTCCCCGGCGTAGCCCCGGTCCTCGCGGCCGCTGACCATGACGGGATAGACCCAGTCACAGCCCGTCATGCTGTCCTTGATGCAGCCCCGATAATGAATGAACTGGCTCAGATAGGCGTTGGCCTTGGCAGATTTCTCGCCGTTCCAGGTCAGGGGGGTGTCGCGGCTGCGGTGGATGTCGTTGAGCCCGTTTTCCGCGACGTCCTTTCCCCAGTGCTTGACGGCCACGGGCATGGCCTGCTTGAAGGAAAGCCCTGTCCATTCGATCAGGTTGGTCATGGAGTGGCGCATGGGGTCGCAGTTCTCCATGGCGAAGTTCACGGCCCAGTAGTAGCCGAAGGTCCTGGGGTCGTAGTGGGCGGACATGCCCCAGCCGCCGTTGCCGCCGACAACGCCGCCCATGATGCCTTCCATTTTTATGAATTTCATGACCGCCTTGGCGACCTCGGGCATCTTGCGCTTCTCGAACTCGTTCGAGATGATGTCCATGGCCCGGCGGAAGCCCTCGCCCAAGGCGTCGCCCAGGAAATCTTCACGATAGGCCATCAGCGACAACATACCTTCCAGGCCGGCGGAGCCCAGGTTCCCGCCCTCGCGGGGATAGTGGGCGGCCTCCAGGGCCTCGAGGTTCTTCTTGCTGACCAGCTTCTGGTCGTACATATGCCGGAGCACGCTCTTGCCATCCACTTTTTCGTCTTGCAGATGCCAGATGAACTGGATCATGGGGAACATCTCGAAAGAATCCAGACCCAGCTTGTTGACCAACTGGCTGGCCTGGAAGGTGCCCTCGTCCTTGTTTCCCATCCATGCGTAAAACCACTGGGTGCAGCTCACCGCGCCAGTGCCCATCTTGGGTACCTTCATGTATGTGTAGCAGCCCTGGGGACAGGAGTAACAGGACTGGGTCTTGAGGTGGTATTTCTTCAGCCAGGGCGCATTGCTCTCGGTCTGGTCGAAGCGCTGGGCCTGATGGTTGATGTCTTTTGGATCCAGATGCTTCCCGGTCCAGCTCAGGGGACCCTTGGACAGCGGGGTGGCACCCAGGGGGGCCGGCTGGAACTCGCGGACGCTCTGGACGTATTCGATCAGGCCCTTCTTGTCCGCCACGTCGACGCCCTTGGTGCCCCGCACGGCAATGGCCTTGAGGTTCTTGGAGCCCATGACGGCGCCGAAGCCGCCCTGTCTGGCCACGTTGCCGAGCCGGTGGATAATGGGCGCGATGCGGACCATCCTTTCGCCGGCGGGACCGATGGCGGCGATCTGGATATCGTTGTCCTTCTGCTTCTCCTTGATGGCTTCCTGGGCGGCGATGCCGTCCAGGCCCCACACTCCCGAGGCGTCCTCGATGGTCACCTTGTCGTTTCTGATGTTGATGTACACCGGCTTGGGGGACTTGCCCTGGACGATGATCGCGTCGTAGCCCGCAAACTTCAGCTCCGCGCCCCAGTAGCCGCCGAAGTTGCTCCTCGAGGCCAAGGAATGCTTGGACTTCATCGCGAAGGAGTGCGGCGAAATGCTGATGACTTCCGGCCGTGAGGTAGAGGGCGCCAGGGTGCCGGTCAGGGGACCCACGGCGAAGATCAGCCGGTTTTCGGGGTCAAAGGGACCCGCCTTGGGCGCTTCGTCAAAGATGATCTTGTACCCGAAGCCGAGGCCGCCTGTGTAGTCCAGGTACTTCTTGGTCTCTTCCGTGGTGATGGAACCATTGCTCAGGTCCACCCGCAATATTTTTCCAGCCCATCCATACATTATCGCAGCTCCTTTCAAAGGGGGTTATCCCAATTCAACGAACTTGATCGCGTCGGCCGGGCAATACTTCACGCATAACGGGTCGCCGCCGCACAGGTCGCACTTGGAGTAGATGTTTTTTGCCTCGTTGAAGACCACCATGTTCCACGGGCAGGCCTCCAAACATTCGCCGCACCCCTGGCATTTCTTGGGATCGATGATCCGGGCGCCGGTCTTCTTGTCCAGGACCAGGGCGTCGTACTGGCAGGCCAGGTAGCAGTCGGCCATGTTGCACTGCTTGCACGCCTCGGTCATGGCACAGAGCTTGTTCAGGGAGTGCAGGGGATCGTACAGGGTGTGGATGCGGGCGAGGGTCGGCTGACAGGTGTCGTCGTGCGACAGGGAGCAGACGATCTCGCAGGTCCGGCAGCCGACGCAGGCGGTCGGGTCCGTGACGAGCCAGGCCCGGGCATTGGGCAGTTGGGCCGGGGTGATGCCGCGGTTGGTGCATCCCGGCTTGAAGTTCTTGGGCGCGGCCATGACATTGGTGACGGCCAGCGCGCCGGCGGCGAGCTGAACGCCCAAAAAACCGAGCATCCTTCTGCGGCTGAGGAGTAACTTCTTCTCGGGCGGTTGTGCCTCCTCCCGGTGCTCGTCGGGAAGACGCGTCTCCACAGCTTCAGGCAGGGTTGTGGTCGCATTTTCGCTCATGGGGGCCTCCTTCGTCTGGGCCGATTTAAGGAAACACTGATTCATGGGGATAACCTGGACCTTTTGCCGCATTTTTTTAAAATGCAGCGCGTTGTGTCTTTTTTTGTCAAATTGTCTTCTGTTTTCGATGTTCTTTTGCTTGAACAGCGCATTTTCAACCAGAAAAGGGCGCACTTCTCCTCATATTGGCAGCGGCTAGCTTCCCTGATGCCCATCTGGAATCAGAACTTGGCCCTATTGAGCAAAATGAAGGCCAGCGATGCGGTTCACGCGGCCGCGACCCGCACCTCCCCTTGAGCGTGTGCCGATAATGGTCCAATGTTGCTGGCAAGTTGGTTATGTCTTGCGTGGCATAAAAACGGTCCGCAAAACCCTGGAAAGGCCTGGAAGAGGACGTTGGTGTTTTGAAAAATCGGGTCGGAATGACCCGATAAGTCATTTTTTAGTGAGTCAAAGGAGCTCACTACAGAAATCTTTCATCCCCCCAAGCGGCGTGATCCAAGGCCGTGGCCCAACTGGGGCAGCGGGTTGAACGACCTCCTGGGCTTGCCCCGGAAATCGTAACAAACTGGTGCAGGAGAATTTTTCGGTTTTTCTGCGGCCTGACATGGCCGGGCCTGGCTCTGGAGCCGCTGGTGGGGTCAAAGAATGTTGCGGGCGGTGGCGGCCATAAAAACGGCCAAGGTCACCTTGACCCGACCGCGCCGGCGGCTTCTTTCCAGTCCCTTCATCTTTTTGAGGATCGCCATGGGCGATTGTTCCGGAACAAGCCGGCCGGGCTCGATGTCGATTACAGCGGCATCGGTCAGAGCCGCAAAAACGCCCTGGGACAGTATTCAGCTTCGAACAGGAGTCAGGCGGGTACCCCAAGCGTCAGGCCGCGTGACTAAGTGCCAACGGCAGCGTAAACGAGTGCCAAACCGTTCGCCGCCTTACTCTTTTGTGGGCCGCATCCTGCCCGAATGTTATCCAAAATTCACTCGTTATTCCGTATGGTTGGCCGAGATGTTCTCCAGCCCGGTTATCCAAAAGATAAAGGGGATAGGTCGAACACGGCCTATCCCCTTGAAATCTCTGGTCGGGGCGAGGTGATTTGAACACCCGGCATCCTGCTCCCAAAGCAGGCGCGCTACCAGTCTGCGCCACGCCCCGATCCGAAGAGCCGCTTTGATTACTGCAACCAGGCGCCCATGGCAAGACCGTCGCCCCGTGCCTCGCGATCCGGCGACGACAACCCAAGAATGTCGATCCACAGCCCAAACCGGTGCCAGCCGAGCCTTCCTGGCGGCACGCCTACGGCAGCCCCACGCCCGGCAGGGGCGCGCCGCAATGGGGACATCGCCCGCCCACCGTGCGTACCGCCGAGACCAAGAACCCTCTCCGATCGATAAGCAATTCCCCGCAACTCGGGCACGACGTGGCATCGTGGGAATTCCCCGGCACGTTGCCCACATACACGAAGGCCAGCCCGGCCTCCCGGCCGATGGCATAGGCCCGCTCCAGGATCTCAAGGGGCGTGACCGGCCGGTCGCGCATGGCAAATTCCGGATGAAAGCGCGAAATATGCCACGGGGTTTGCGTCCCCAGCTCCCGGACCAGGAAATCAGCCAGGCGTCGCAAGGGTTCCGGCGCGTCGTTGAGCCCGGGGATAAGCAGGGTCGTCACCTCGATCCACCAGCCCAGACGCCGCATGTGAATAAGGTTGGCCAGCACCGGCGCCAGCTTGGCCCCGCAGATCCGCTCGTAAAAATCCGCGTCCATGGCCTTGAGGTCGATATTGGCCGCGTCGATGAGCGGCCCCAGGGCCTTGAGGCACTGCGGGCTCTGGAATCCGTTGGAAACCAGGATGTTCTTGAGCCCTTTCGCGTGGGCCAGGCTGGCCGTCTCGGTCATGAGCTCAAAAAAGATCGTCGGCTCGGAATAGGTATAGGAAATGGAGGCGGCGCCACTGCGTGTAGCGGCCCGGACAAGCTCCTGCGGTGTGACGTGCTCGCCGGCTATGGGCCTCCCCTGGCGCGGCGGCTGGGACAGGGTGTAATTCTGGCAGAAGGCGCAGGACAGGTTGCAGCCCATGGTCCCGAACGACAAGGTCGTGGTGCCGGGCAGAAAATGGTAGAGCGGCTTTTTTTCCACCGAATCGAGGTTGATCGCCGCCACCCGGTCGTGGACCAGGGTGAAAAGCGCTCCGTCCCGGCACTGGCGCACCCCGCACCGGCCCCGCTCGTCCGTATCGAGTCGGCAATAGTGCGCGCAGAGTTGGCATTGGACCTTGCCGTCCGGCAGCCTTTTCCACAGTTGCGCCGGATACATTGGACACCTCCCGGGCCGGGGGTTACGACCCGGTCCCTGTCGTGGCGGGCGCGGACTGGACCGGAACGCTCTGCCCGCTCTGCCCGCCAGACTGGCCACCCATCTGGCCGCCGGGAGCACCGCCCGGCCGGGGGGGCATCCCCACCTGTGGGTAGATGAAAAACGGCCCGAGCTGGGGCTGGGAAGCAGGGTCTTTCCTGGGCGCACGGACCTCCATGACCACATTGCCCTCGGCGTCGCGGCCCATGCGCATGTTTTCGGTATTGCCCATGCGCACATCCTTGCGCGGCGGATCGTCGTCCGGTTCCTCCTGGGGCGGCAGGGGCGCGACCTGGGCCCGGACCGGACCGGCGCACAGGATAAACCAGACGGCCAGGGCCACGATGCCCACGATTCCCACACCCCTGCCCCGGTTCCGGTCGATCAGCGCCGTCATGGCCGGTCTCCCTTGAGTTTTCAGCGTAAACAACCTATGTGGTGTCTCTTTCGTTCGCACTTCGCGCAAGGAGCGTTCCCATGGCCGACAGAGCGGCAGCCTACAAGGCGGCCGGCGTGGATATCGACGCCGGCAACTCCCTGGTTTCGCGCATCAAGTCCCTCGTGGCCGGGACGACCATCAAGGGTGTCCTGTCCGACATCGGCGGCTTCGGAGGGCTGTTCAAGCTCGAACCCGGCGCCTGCCAGGAGCCCGTGCTCGTGGCCTCCACCGACGGCGTCGGCACCAAGCTCAAGCTCGCCCATGACTTTGGCAAGCACGATACTATTGGTATCGATCTTGTGGCCATGTGTGTCAACGACATTCTGGTTCAGGGCGCGAAACCGCTTTTCTTCCTGGATTATTTCGCCACGGGCAAGCTTTCGGTCGATCTGGCCGCCCAGGTGGTGGCCGGCATCGCCGACGGCTGCAAACAGGCCGGTTGCGCCCTGCTCGGCGGCGAAACCGCCGAGATGCCCGGGTTCTACCCCGACGGCATGTACGACTTGGCCGGCTTTTCCGTGGGACTGGTGGACAATGCCAAAATCATCGACGGATCGAGCATCGGCGTCGGCGACGCGATCATCGGCATCGAATCCACCGGGCCCCACTCCAACGGCTATTCCCTCATCCGCAAAATCCTGGCCGCCTCGGGCCTGGCACCGGACGACCAGATCCCGGAATCAGGCAAAACCGTGGCCCAAGCCCTGCTCGCCCCGACCCGCATCTACGTCAAGACCGTGCTCAACCTGCTGCGCGACTTCGACATCAAGGGCATGGTCCACATCACCGGCGGCGGCTTCTACGACAACGTGAACCGCATCCTGCCCAAGGGCGTGGCCGCGCGGTTCCGCTTCGGCAGCTGGGACGTAGCCCCGGTCTTCGACTGGCTGCGCACCCAGGGCAACCTCACCTGGCCGGAAATGCTGCAAATTTTTAATTGCGGCGTGGGATTCATGCTCGTGGTCGCCCCGGAGATCGCCAGCGACGTGCTCCAGCGCTTGAAAGCCCTGCACGAATACGCCCGCGTCATCGGCACCATCGCCATCCGCAAGGACGGCGACGAACAGGTGATCGTGGACTTCCCGGACGAGGGCTGCGCGGGGAGGTAGGGAGGAAGAACGCCTCCGGCGGCCAAAGGGCGCTGCCCTTTGGAAACCCGCAAGGGTACCCCGCCGCGTGCAATTCCAGGCTGTCTCCGCCTCAGGGAGCTGGTTCCCTGTTCAAGTCAACATCAGGGCTTGGTTCTACGCTCACTTCGTGGAACCAAGCCCTTCCCATTTCTTCCGTTGAGGGTTTCCAAAGGGTGGAACCCTTTGGCCGCCGGAGGCTTCTCCCCTCCTTCCTCCCACACCCTCGCATCACCCTACACCCTAAGCCCGGTCCTCCAGGTAGGGGTTGAAGTAGCCGAATTTGAGCCAGGGGCAGGCCTTGCGCAGGCGTTTGCGGAAATTGCGCAGGCCCATGGAGGCCGACCGGGCCGGATTGTCCAGGGCGCCGCTGGCCCGGACCAGGGACATATACACTTCCGGGTCCAGGTTCAGGTTGCGCAACTGCACGAAGTCCACCTTGTAGGCGTCGATCAGGTCCGTGAGCTCGGCAAGCTCCGCTTCCGTATCCGACACGCCCGGGAAAAAAAGGAAATTAAGCGACACAAAAAGCCCGGCCGCCTTGGCCCGGCCGATGCTCTCGCGCACCTGGGCAAAGGCATAACTTTTGGGGCGATAATAGGCCGTGTAAAGGGCCGCGTCGGCGCTCGAAAGGCTCACCCGGATCGACGAGCCGCCGGCCTCGGCAAAGGCCTCCACGCCGCCGGGCAGGCTCGCGTTGGTATTGATGTTAACCGTGCCCTTGCCGCCTTTTTCCCGGAACTGGGCCACGGCCTGGCTGATGAGCGCCGCCTCGGTGAGCGGTTCACCCTCGCAGCCCTGGCCGAAGGAATAGACCGGCCGCGGTTCCCGCGTGGCGTGTTCGGCCATGATCTCCACGATCTCGGCCGGACTCGGCCGGAACGCGATGCGGTTCTGGGTGGCGGGAAAGCCCGAATTCGGGTCCTGAAGCGACAGGCAACCCACACAGTGGGCGTTGCACACTTGTGAGGTGGGAAGCGGCGCCTCGAACCGCCCCAGGGCCAAATTGCGCGCCGCCGGGCAGCACGAAGTCAACGCGCAGCCCGACAAATGGGTCACGAGCCGATTTTTCGGATACTTGCGCCGCCACCGCTCGGCCCCCTTGGCGATGCGGCCGGGATCGATGCCGGTAAAGACCTGTCGCCGGTCCTCGTCCACCTTGGCCGCGGCCACGTAGAACCGATCCCCGTGAAATCCCACCGCGCCGTAGGCGAAAAGCGGCAGCACCGGCGCCCCGTCCCGGGTGGCGTAGGCGGCCGTGGCCGCGAGCGTATGCCCCGGGCAGACAAAGGCGGCCACGGCCCGTTCCTCCAGCCGTTCCACTTGGCCGGTGGCCGGATCGAAGCCCAGGGCGTCGCGTCCGGGAAGCAAAAACAGCTCGCTTTCCGGCGGCAGGGCAATGAGTTCGTCCGGGCGCGGCGGTTCGAGCCGGTCCCCCCGGCGCACAAGCATTTCCAGCTCGGGATGGTCGTAAATATTGCCGTCCGCGTCGGCAAAGACGCAAGACGGACGCGGTTTGTGTTCGTTCATGGCAGAGGCGTCTCCTTCCCGGCCGGCCAGCCCGTATCGGGACGCCGCCGCGTGCCCCCTGATACAGGCTCCGGTCCGCCCAGGGCAAGGAAAAGGCGTGCTCCGCCCCTCTCCCCTCCCCCTTTTCCGGTCCGTCCAAGCCGGGCCTCTCCATGAACGGATCGGACCTTTTCCGCCCCCAAACAGCTCCAAAAAAGATTCAATATGCTTATATCATGGTGCATTCTAATTTTGTTGACACTATGTATTAAAAGACATATGTCCCGAAAAACATAACAGCACAAGGAGGTATCCATGCCGTTTACCCAGACGGTCGTGCGGCCCTGCCGCCCCGGTCCGCCCGACCTGCCCAAGCGGCCATCGGCGCCCTGATCCGGTTGTCACCCTGACCAGCC
>JAWRKJ010000084.1:0-17246 GCA_040307025.1 Desulfovibrionaceae bacterium
ACGGTCACCGGGCAGGAGCGGTAGCGCTCCCACCCACGAGGGGCCAGGTTCGGTACCATGCCCCAAAAAGCAAAAGGCCGCCCCGGCATGCCGGGACGGCCTTTGACGTCTCAAAGGGAAAAACGGTTATTCGCTTTCCACGGTGGCCTTCTCGATCACGACCGGCACAACCGGCACGTTCTCGTGAAAGCCCTTGGTCATGGTCGGCACGGCCTTGATGGCATCCACCACATCCTGGCCTTTGACCACCTTGCCGAACACGGCATACCCCCAGCCCTGGGGATTTTTCGCCGTGTGGTCCAGAAAACCGTTGTCGGCCACGTTGATGAAGAACTGGGCCGTAGCCGAATGCGGATCGCCGGTGCGGGCCATGGCGATGGTGTAGGCCTTGTTTTTCAGGCCATTGTCGGCCTCGTTCTGAATGGGCGCCTTGGTGGAGCGCTCCTTCATGGACTTGTCCATGCCGCCGCCCTGGATCATGAAGCCGTTGATGACCCGGTGGAAGACCGTGCCGTCGTAATGGCCGGCCTTGACGTATTCCAGGAAGTTGGCCGTGGTGATCGGGGCATGTTCCTTGTCCAGCTCGATGACGATATCGCCTTTGGTGGTCTGCAGTTTGACCATGGGTTTTCCTCCCCCGGCCCGAGCGATGCCGACACCGCCCAGGGTTACGGCCAGAACGCAGCAGAACGCCACAAGCGTCCGCAGCCAGATTCTCCGGCCCATTGTCGCCATATGCGCAACCTCCGCTACAAGTTGCTTTGCCGTCATGGAAAATTTCCGCCTGCGTCGGGCAGCGCGTCGCCAACGCAGTGCAGGCCCGCACCGGCTACGGCGTACGGATCGGGAACCGGTTCAGCCGTTCCCGACAAAAACGCCAAGTCGCTGCAAGGTGCAAGGAGTACGGCGTCCGCGCCGCATTTTGCCGGGGCAACGTACGCGTCGTGGGGCCGGAAGGCAAGGGCGGGCCGCGCGCAAAGCGGCCTGGGGCAACGCGCCAACGGCAACCGGGACGCTTCGGACGCACAGCCGGCCGCCCCGAAGGCCGCTCCCCGGCTTTCCTCCAGCGTCTTGTTTGAAACCGGATGCACGCAATAAAAAAAAGCCCGGAAGCGACTTCCGGGCTTTGGCGTCAGGACCGGCGCACGGCTACTGCTTGATGCGTTTTTCCCACAACTTCATTTCCTTCATCTTCTTGCGGCGCTCACGTTGCAATTCCTTGCACACGAGGGGCATGTTCTTGGGATAGCCCCACTTTTCCCGATAAGTTTCCGGTGTCAGGCCGAACTTGCCCAGATGTTTTTTGGTCAGGATCTTGAACGCCTTGCCGGACTCCATGCAAATGATGGTCCGTTCGCGCACGGCCTTTTTCGGATCGGTCTTCGCCGCACCCGCGCCGTTGGTCGTCCCCGGCGTGCCACCGGACACCATGCTCCGGATCTCGTCGGCCAGCCGCCGCACCATGGAGGTAATTTCCTCCTCGGTCATGGTGCGCACGCTGGCCTGGGCTTTGACGATTTCCAACGCTTCTTTAAAAAAGTCGTCCATGGGCACTCCTTGATCGCGGCCCCGCCTGGGGTCGCCTCGAACATCTTGTGTGTTGTCGACAGGGGAGCATCGGAGCCCGGACCGTACCACGCAACAGTGTATGAGGAAGACCCGAGGGCAGGCAGATCTTCCTCACACCGCTGCCTCAACGCCAAAGGCGAAGAGGAAATTCGTGATGCGTCTGTTATTACAACCGAATCGGATCCGGAAGCAAACCCAGATGATCCCTGCGCCAGCCTCCCTGGGCGTAGCGCACGCCCAGTTGCTTGAAGGCCCGACATTGCCCGTCGCTGTCCACGCCCTCCACCGCCACATCCATGAGGAGGTTTCCGGCAAAACCGAGCAGCGATTGCATGGTCGCCGCCCGCCGGCCATCCTCCCAGTGCCAGGGCATGCGGCTCGGTGTCACGCGCAGTATATCGGCCGGCAACATCTCGATGAACCGCGCCGGCGGGTCCACCAGATCGATATGGTCGAGCAGAATGCGCGCACCGGCCCGCTTGCCGGCAACAAGAGTCTCCAAGGCGGATGTCGGCTGCGCCAACAGGCAGGTTACATCAAACATCAAGATTAGCTTTTCCGGAGCCACGGCGAGATGCCGCGCAACGGCTGCCACCTGACTCCCCGGCTCGGCCCGTACCAGATAGGCGGCCGGATCCCGGACTTCCCGTCCCCAGGCGGAAAGGGGCTCCGCATGGGCGCGCGCGGACCGCCCACACCAGTCCGCGACCTGACCGGATGGCGCATCGCCCCGGATATGCCGGGCCAGGGCGGCTTCAATGCCGGCCACGCCCCCGGTGCCGAGGTCCATCAGCGCACGGAAATAAATGGCCCGTTCCAAATCCCTGCCCTCGAACGCGGGGGAGGCATGCACCGAACCTGATCCTTGGAATTGCTGTGTGGGTATGCTTCGAGCCATGATTTGCTTCCATCCTGAGAAATCTATCCGATTCTCATTCAAGAAGCAGACCAATATTTTTTCTTTTTATTTCAACTTGATATATACCAAAACTTGTCTTTTTTTCAGGACAAAAACCAAAAAGGCATCCTCGGTCCTTTTTTCAAGACACAGCTATACCGACGCAACGTAACCAGCCTAGCCAGCCATACCCGTGACCCGAACCAATAAGCCAAGCGAACCGGCGAAGAGACGATGCCGCATTTCTTCCGGCAATCGCCAGATGGTCAGCGCCAGATAGGCTCCGAACCCGGCCAGGACTGCGATATCGAACAAAACAAGCAAATACTTGCGCATGGAAGGCTCCTCCGGAGGCAATAAATTCCCCTAGGAAGAAACTTAGCAACCTTTGTTCCGGTCGAGTCATGGACCTCGGGCCGGGCCTCTGCTATGCCGCCCCCATGCCGCAAACCCGCTCCGATCATTTTTTCCTCCAGACGCTTGGCTGCAAGGTGAACCAGTACGAAAGCCGTGCCTTGACCGAGGCCTGGGGCCGGGCCGGCCTGATCCCGGCCGAGACCCCGGAAGCGGCCGGCCTCGTCGTGCTGTGCACCTGCACGGTCACGGCCCGGGCCGCAGCCGAAAGCCGCCGTCTGGCCCGCAAACTCGTCCGGGAAGCCGCCCCCGGGGCCATAGTCGTGGTTACGGGTTGCGCCGCGGCCGTCGCTCCCGAGAGTTTTGCCGCCCTGGGTGCCGTGCCGGCGCCGGACAAGGCCGCCCTGGCCCGTTCTCCCTTGGAACCACCCCGTGCCCCAGCCGGCCCGGCC
Source organism: Desulfovibrionaceae bacterium (assembly GCA_040307025.1). GTDB lineage: Bacteria > Desulfobacterota > Desulfovibrionia > Desulfovibrionales > Desulfovibrionaceae > Solidesulfovibrio. The sequence continues at coordinate 3,274 of JAWRKJ010000084.1, forward strand.
TATCCCGACCTGGCCCTGTCCGGCTACGACCGGGCCAGGGCCCTGCTCAAGATCCAGGACGGCTGTTCCCACCGCTGCAGCTATTGCATCGTGCCCCTGGCCCGGGGCGCGTCCCGGTCACGACCGGTGGCGGATATCCTGGCCGAGGCCGAGCGCCTCATCGCCGCCGGACACCGGGAACTGGGGCTCACCGGCATCAATCTCGGCCATTTCGGTCGGGATCTGACGCCGCCCTGCTCTTTCTGGGGACTTGTGGCGCTTCTCGACCGGGAACTGGCCGCGCGCCATGGCGATACGGTGCGCTTGCGGCTCGGCTCCCTGGACCCGTCCATCCTCACCGAGGCGGGACTGGCGGTCCTGGCCCAGGCCCGGCTGATCTGCCCGCATCTGCACATCTCGTTGCAAAGCGCGGCCCCGGCCGTGCTGGCGGCCATGGGCCGGCGCCCGGGGGATGCCGCGGCTGTGTCCTCTTTTGTGGACGGCATCAGTCGGATTTGGCCCCGGTTGGGACTCGGCTGCGACATCATGGCCGGCTTTCCCGGCGAGACCGAGGCGGACCATGACAGCACGGCCACCTTCCTGGCCACCTTGCCGTTGAGCTATGCCCATGTTTTCCCGTATTCCCGACGGCCGGGCACCCGGGCCGCCGCCATGGCCGGCCAGCTTCCCCGGGAGGTCAAGGCCGCCCGGGCCGCCGCCTTGCGGGAAATCGCCCAGGGTCAGGCCGAGCGTTTCCTGGCCACCCTTGCCGCCTCGGGCGAAACGGTCACCGTGGCCCTGGAACGGCTGGCCCCGGCCGCCGGCACCACCGGGCATTATGTGGACTGCCGTTTCACGGCCGAACCCGAAGCCAGCCTGGGAGCGCTTGTCCGGGCGACCAGCAGCGGCCGCGACGGCGACCTGCTCCTGGTCCGTCCCCAAAACAAGGCCTGCGCGCCATGAGCATTCCCCACATCCCGACCCCGGCCAAACGCGTCTGCTCGGTCCTGTCGGCCGCCCTCGACACCCTGTGGCCCGAGACCCTGGCCGGTCTTAACGCCTTGTTCGGTCCGGCCGACCTCGTGTCCGAGCCCTTGCCCTTCGACTTCACGAGCTATTACGATCGGGAATTCGGCTCGCCCATCTTCCGCCGGTTCGTGTCCTTTGCCCGGCTCGCGCCCCAGGACGACCTTGTCCGGGCCAAGCTCGCGACCAACGCCCTGGAAGCGCGTCTGGCCGACGCCGCTGGCCGGCGCCGGGTCAACTGCGATCCCGGCATCCTGACCCAGGAACGGCTCGTTTTGGCCACGGGCAAGAACTTCACCCACCGCGTCTACCTCGGCCAGGGGATTTACGCGGATTTGACCCTTGTCTTCCAGGCCGGGTCCTGGCAAACCCTGCCCTGGACATTTCCCGACTATGCCTCTCCCCCCATGCGGGAGTTGCTCACCGCCATCCGTGACCGGTATCGGCAGGACCTGCGGGAGCTCCCATCCCCAAACGCCGTAGCAAAGTGAGGAACATACCATGCTGAAAAGCATGACCGGATACGGTAAAAGCCGGTTGGAAAACGACGCCTTCACCCAGGTCTGGGAAGTGCGGGGCGTCAACGGCCGTTTTCTCGATCTCAAATGGCGCCTGCCCCTGTTTCTGCGCCCGCGCGAAGCCGCCCTGGAACGGGTGGTGCGCGAATCCGTGGCCCGGGGCCGGCTCGAAGTCCACCTCGATTTCGCGCCCAAGCGCGTGGACCTCTGGCGGGCCACCCTCAACCGTGCGCTCGCCAGCGCCATGCTCGATGAAATGGAGGGCTTTGCCCGGGAACGGGGCGTCGCCTTCACCCCGGACCTCAACCGCCTGCTGCCGCTCACCCAGCTGTGGCAGGAGGACACGCCCGATGCCGATCAGGACCTGTTCGCCACCCTGGCGGAGGGACTGCGCCTGGCCCTGGCCGACTTCAACCAGTCCCGGGAAAAGGAAGGCCAGGATCTGGCCCGGGACATCCTGGACCGCCTCGTGCGCCTGGATACCTGGCGTCAGACCATCGAAAGCGCCGCTCCGGCCGCCAAACAGGAAAAAATGGACCAACTCACGACCCGGGTCACGGCCATCCTGGAAAAGGTCGGCGTGGAACCGACCCAGGAACGCCTGCTCCAGGAGACCGCCATCCTGGCCGACAAGCTGGATGTGTCCGAGGAGCTGACCCGGCTGGCCGGCCACCTGGAACGCCTGACTTCCCTGACGCGAAACGGCGGCGAAATCGGCAAAAAGCTCGATTTCCTCATCCAGGAGGCCTTCCGCGAGATCAACACCTGCGGCAACAAGGCCCAGAACCTGGATATCAGCCGGGTGGTGGTCGATTTCAAGGCCGAGCTGGAAAAGTGCCGAGAGCAGGTGCAAAACATCGAGTAAAACTCGAGGTTTTTGCAACGTTCCAAAGCGACCTCATAAGGAACTTCCAGGACGGAGGCCAACGCTCTATCCTCCGAAATGGGAGTCCAGAGGGCGTACGCCCTTTGGCCGCCGGAGGCGCTCTTCCTGCCCTTTCCGGCGACATCCTCACCGCAACCTCCCGGAGGCGGCTATGGCAAAAACGGGACTGCTCAATATCGGCTTCGGCAACTTCGTGGCGGCCTGGCGGGTGACGGCCATCGTCAACCCCACCTCTTCGCCCATGCGCCGGCTGCGCGAGGATGCCCGGGCGGAAAAACGCCTCATCGACGCCACCCAGGGCCGCAAAACCCGGGCCATCATCATCACCGACTCCAACCACGTCATCCTGTCGGGCATCCAGGCCGATACTTTAAGCGCCCGACTGCGCACCGGAGAAGACGACCATGCCGCCTCGTAAGCGTCTCGGACTGTTCCTGGTGATTTGCGCCCCGTCCGGCACGGGCAAATCCACCCTGGTCAAACGGCTGTGCGCCGAATTCCCCAATCTGTCGTTTTCGGTGTCCGCCACCACCCGGGCGCCCCGCACGGGCGAGGTGGACGGCCGGGACTACCATTTTCTGTCCCGGGAGGCGTTCCTCGCCTGGCGCGAGGCCGGCCGCCTGGCCGAATGGGCCGAGGTCCACGGCAATTTCTACGGTACGCCCCTGGAGCCGGTGCGCCAGGCCCTGGCCGCAGGAAAGGACGTGCTGTTCGACATCGACATCCAGGGCGCGGCCCAGCTGCGCCAGAGCCTGGGAACCGGCGGGTATGTGTTCATCCTGCCGCCGTCCCGGGCCGAACTGGAGCGGCGTCTGACCTCGCGGGGCACGGATGCACCGGAGGTGGTGGCGCGCAGGCTGGCCGCCGCGCCCGGGGAGCTGGCCGCCGCGCCCTTGTTCGACTACTGGGTGGAAAACACCGACCTGAACGCGGCCTATGACGCCTTGCGGGCCGTGTACCTGGCCGAGGCCAGCCGGCCGCGCTACCATCCCGAGTGGCTCAACACCCTGCTTGCCCAATGGCACACGCCGGAAAACACCCCCAAGCACGGCGACGAACGTTGACCGTATTCCACCTTTTCTGCTAGCTTCCAGATACTTGAAACCAGGATACGCGTGCGACTGTCATGAGCCCAAAAAACGACAACCCGGAAAAAATCCCGGACAAGCATCCCCAAGCCCCGGAAGGTGACGGTTCGGGCAAGCAACGTGACCGCATCAAGGGCATTTTCTCCACCCAGGCCATCCAGAAGGTGGGCACCGGCACCACCACCCGGCGGACCATCCAAAAGATGTACTGGTTCGTGGAGGAAGCCGATGTCGGCGTGCTGGAAATCCAGCCGCTCAATAAAAACTACGTTCCCTCGGGCCCCAAACGGCGCATCGGCCTGGAAGAACTGCTCGAAAAATTCTCCCCGGAACCGGAATTTTATATCTCCACGGTCTACCCCCGCCTGCGCGAACTCAATCTCGTCATCCAGAAGGGTGAACGCCACCGGGAAAAGGGCGAAATCTTCAGTGCCGAACTCGAATTCGGCCAGGCCCTGGCCGTGGACGAGGAAAACATTCGGGCCAATTTCGGACTGGGCCTCACCTACCTCGACCGGGGCGAGACCAATAAGGCCGACGACATTTTCCAACGTTTGGTGCGGCTGGACGGCGCCTTCGAGCGCTCCCACAAGCACCTGTTCAACGAGTTCGGCATCAATCTGCGCAAAAACAAAATGCTCGATCAGGCCCTGGACTACTACCAGCGGGCCGAACAGCTGGCCGAACGCGACGACAACCTTATGTTCAACATCGCCCGGGCCTTCTTCGACAAGAAGCAATATCCCAAAGCGATGGAATATCTGCAAAAAGCCTTGCAGCTCAACCCGGACCACGAGGAATCGCGCCGGTTCGCCGCCTTTTTGACCGAGAAGGGGCTGGCCAAGGCGGGGCCGAAGCCCGACCCCGCGGCCGAGGCCGTGCCCCCGGCCACGGAACCGTCCTCATGAACCAGAACCGGGGCCAGCGTTTCCTCCTGGAGCTGCCCGCCGTTCAAAACGACCTCCCCTTTCCCCCGGATCTGCTCCCCCGGCTGTTCCGCCTGACCGACGAAGGCGGGGATTCGCCCCTGGCCGCCATCGCCACGGCCATCAGCGCCGACCAGGGTCTGTCCACCCGGATGCTGGCCCTGGCCAACAGCGCTTTTTACGGTTTGCAGGCCCAGGTGACGAACGTCGCCCGGGCCGTAGCCGTGCTGGGCCTGCGCGAAATCCGGGCCTTGATCCTGGCCCTGGGCATGTCCGGCCTGGCCGCGCGCCGGCCTCTGCCACGGGATTTCGCCCTCGGCCCCTATCTCGAACATCAGGTGGCCGTGGCCCAGGTCGCCCAGGAGCTGGCCCGCCTTTCCGGCGCCATGGACCCAGACGACGCCTTCACGGCCGGCGTGCTCCATGACCTTGGCAAGCTCGTCACGGCGCTCTACCACCCCGAGGACTGGCAGGCGCAAGCCGATCTGGCCGCGGCCGGGCATCTCCCCTGGCACGAGGCCGAGACCCGGCATTTCGGCCTGGACCACGGCCTGATCGGCGCCATGGTGCTGCGATCCTGGAATCTGCCCGACAGCCTGACCGAACCCGTCAACTGGCACCACGCGCCCCAATCCGCCCCGGAGCCGCGCGCGCCCGGCGCGATTCTCAACTGCGCCGATGCCTGTGTGCGCCTGCTGACCCACGACCCGGCACCGGGCATTGATCTGGAGGCGTCCTCCCTGGCCATCCTGGGCCTGACCGGCCTGACCGCCCTGGAGGGCGCGCGCACGGCCCTGGACGCGCGCGATCCGGCCCTGTTCACGGCGGCCCTGACCTGACGAACGCTCAAACATTCGCCGCGTCGGCACGTCCGGTCGCGGCCTGGAGTTTCCGTGTCCAAGCAATGGATTTTGCCCGAAAACGGTCTTCCCCGGGATACGGCCCGGGAACTGGCCGCCAGCCTTTGCATTTCCGAAACCATTGCCGGCCTGCTCTGGCGGCGCGGCCTGGACTCGGCCCAGGCCATGGATGTCTTTCTGTCCCCGGGTCTGCGCCATCTCATGCGGCCCGACGCCATCGCCGGAATGGCCGAAGCCGCCCCCCTGCTGGCCCAGGCCCTGGCCGACGGCCGGTCCGTGGCCGTGTGGGGCGATTACGACGTGGACGGCATCACCGGCACGGCCCTGCTCGTGGATTTTCTGCGCGGGCGGGGGGTGAATCCACGCTGGCACCTGCCCGAGCGGACCAGCGAAGGCTATGGCCTCAACTTCACCGGCATCGAAACCCTGGCCCGGGACGGCGTGGACGTGCTCGTCACTGTGGACTGCGGCATAAGCGACCTGGAAGCGGTGGCCCGGGCCCGGGAACTCGGCCTCACCGTCATCGTCACCGACCACCACCTGCCCGGCCCGGAGCTGCCGCCGGCCCAGGTCGTGGTCAATCCCAAGCTCGCCCCCGGCGGTCCCGGCACGGACCTGGCCGGCGTGGGCGTGGCCTTTTTCCTGGCCGCGGGCCTCAACCGTCTGCTTCCCGGCGAGCCCACCGACATAAGGCGCCTCCTCGACCTGGTGGCCTTGGGAACCCTGGCCGATGTGGTGCCGCTGCGCGGCCAGAACCGCATCCTGGCCAAAAACGGCCTGCTGCTTTTGGCCGAAGCCTCCCGGCCCGGCATTTATGCCCTCAAAGAGGTCTGCGGCCACAATCCCACGGCCAGCCTGACCGCCTCCCAGGTGACCTTCGGCCTGGCCCCGCGCATCAATGCCGCCGGCCGCATGGGCCGGCCCGACGCGGCCCTGGCCCTGCTCCTGGCCCCGGACCTGGACACGGCCCGGCCCCTGGCCGCCATTTTGGATGCCGAAAACACCCGCCGCCGGGCCGAGGAAGACACCATCCTGGCCGAGGCGATGGACCAGGCCAAGGCCCAGCCCGACCGGTTCGGCCTGACCCTGTACGGTCCGCACTGGCATCAGGGCGTGATCGGCATCGTGGCTTCGCGGGTGGCCGAGGCCCGCTACCGGCCGACCCTGATTCTGACCGAGGACACGTCCCGGGGCCTGCTCAAGGGTTCGGGGCGTTCCATCCCGGAGTGCGACCTCCATGCCCTGCTCACGGAAATCCAGGACGTGCTGGCAGGCTTCGGCGGCCATCGCCAGGCGGCCGGCTTGTCCATCCTGCCGGAAAACCTGCCGCTTCTGGTCGAACGCTTCGAGGCGGCCGCCCGGTCGGCCTTGGGGCCGGTGGCGCCGCAGCCCTCGCTCAAGGTGGACGGCGAATTGTCTTTCGGAGCCGTGGGCGCCACGTTGGTACGGGAGCTGTCCCTGCTCGAACCGTTCGGGTGCGGCAACCCGGAACCGGTTTTCGCCTCGCCGCCGGTCACGGTTGTGTCGCGCCGGGAGTTCGGCGACAATCACGTCGTACTCTCCGTGCGCGATGTCGAGGCGGGTGTCACCTTGCGCGCCAAGGCGTGGCGCATGGCTGACGCCATCGGTCCGGAATGGACCGGAACGCTGGCGCGAATCGCTTATTCTCCTAAAATAACATATTTTTCTGGGGTTCCTGAGATCGAGCTCCGGCTGCGCGATTGCTGTCAAGGGCAGACGGAAAGATAACAAAAAATTAATATAAAAAACAGTCGAATGTGCGAAATCGGCAAAAATGGACCTTGCCTCGCCTTGCCGACTTCGCGTAACGTAACTGCGTCACCCTCGGCGTAGTTTCGCCAATTACGCCCCGGGTCGACAGCCGTCGGATGAGAAGGCTTCACCGCAAAGGAGGAAGGATGATGAAACGTTTTACCATGTTGGCCGTCGCGGCCCTCCTGGTCGTGGGCACCGCCATCGGCGCCCGGGCGGCCACGGAAGTGAAAATGACCGGCGATGCCATGATCTACGGCAGCTTCTGGAGCCACCGGAACTTCACCGGTTGGGACCCCACCGAAACCGCCCGTGAAGAAAAATTCCAGATTTGGGAGCGGTTCCGCCTGCGCACCGACTTCGTGGCCAGCGAGGCCGTGAAGTTCCGTTTGGGCTTGCGCACCCAGGATACCTGGGGTCATGGCACCTTCACGGCCGCCAACCCCAGCAACCAGAGCGTCCAGGTCTACCAAGCCTACTTGCAGTTCAAGTGGCCCAACAGCGATGTGGAAATCTCCGCCGGTCTCCAGGACTTCTCGCTGCCGCAGACCGCCATCTTTTGTGATTCCGTGGTCTTTGGTGGCACCCGCGCCGCGGCTTTTGTCATCAATTCCCCGATCATTCCCGAAACCTTTTCGGTCGTGACCGGCTTCAGCCGCTTGGCCCAAAACAGCAACGACTTCACGACGAGCGCGGCCGGCGCTGGCGGCAGCACCTACGCGCAGAATCTTGACATGTACTTCCTGACCCTGCCGGTCACCCTGGACGGCTTCAAGGCCACTCCGTGGGCGGCCCTGGCCGTGGCCGGTCGTGACGTGAACTACGCCCGGGTCGGCACTTATGGCATGTACAACGGCCTGACCGAGAACCTGGCCTCCGCCGGTTCGGTTTTGGCCGTGAACAACGGTCGTCACCTGTGGAACAACGCCCAGAACCCCTACTACTGGTTCGGCAGCACCTTTGAGCTGACCGTTCTTGACCCGATCAAGTTCTACGCCGACGTGATCTACGGTGCCGGCGCCATGGCCGACCGTAAGTCCAGCAAGCGCAGCGGTTGGTTCGTCGACCTCGCCGCCGAATACACCGGGTGGGACATCCTGACGCCTCAGGTCTTCGGCTGGTGGTCCACCGGTGAAGACAAGTCCACGGGCAATGGTTCCGAGCGTATGCCGACCGTCGTCCCCAACTGGGGCCCGGGCAACAACTTCCTGTTCGACAGCTCGCAGGAATTCACCCTGGACGGCAACATGGGCGTCAACCCGGTTGGCGCCTGGGGTCTCGGTGCCTCTCTCAACAACATGTCCTTCGTTGAAAAGCTGACGCATCGACTGAGCTTCATCTACATGCGCGGCACCAACGCCCCCTCTGCCATCCGGAACATCAACAACCTGCTTGGTACGTCCTACAATACCAACGGTTACTTCCTGATGGGCCGTGACCTCACCTGGAACGAATCCCTGGTGAGCATCAACCTCGACAGCAGCTACCAGATCTATGAGAACCTGACGGCCATGATTGAGACCGGCTGGGCTCATGGAGACTTCCAGAAGAGCGTCTGGGGACACTCCCTGTACAACAGGGCCAACAATGGCGATGTCTGGAAGGTGACTTTCGGTCTGACTTACAAGTTCTAGGGTGATGTGATCTGTCCGACGGCCACGGGCCGGGGTAAGCCACCCCGGCCCGTTTTTTTTCCCCTCCGCCCCCAGGAGGTGACTGGCCCCTCCGCGACGAACCACACCCAGGCGCCGGCCAAACCGGCGCTTACTTGTGTTCGGTCGCGGTCGGCGCAGGAGCCGGTTGGCTGGTGGCCTTGCGCACCGGCACAGACCGGCACAGGCCGTAGCGTTGGGAAATCTGCGGCTCGGGACCGCCGCCATGGCGGGAGGAAACCATGAGAAAGTTGTCGGAAATACCCGAATATTGAGCATAGACCGTCACCAGGGTCACGGAGCCGGAACCGTCCCGGGCCATGACGGAAAGACCCTGGGGCGAAAAAAGAAAAGCGCCGGCTGTTTCCTTGTCGTCCTCCTCCAGCACGGCCCGTCCCTTGGCCCGGTCCGTAATGTCGATGGTCAACCCCGGGGTGTTGGGATCAAGGGGCGGCTTCATGCTCACGCCGCCCTGGGGCGTGAACCCGGCCGAGATTCCTTTTAAAAAGGCACAGGCCAGTCGATCGGCCTGTTGCAAATCTTTTTCCGGTTCGCCGGCAAAGGCGGCACCCCCCAGACCCAGGATCAAAAAAAGCACCCCCCAGACCATCCACCCGCCACGAGTGCCCATATGTCCGCCTCCGCGTCTGTTTTTTGCAAGCCTAGTGACCCGGCTCCTGGGCCGTCAAGCCCGGAGGGTCCATCGGCGGTTCCGGAAGGACTTGCCGGAGACGCGGCCTTGACGTAGTGTGCTGCGGCTACATGGGCTGAGGCACAAAACAGCCAGGCCCTGGAAAAAAACATTGCGTGTGGCTGCTTGCGGAGTTGATGCAAGATGCAAAAGTTTCGTGTTTATTTCGCGACGAAAATCCAGGTAACCTCTTCCTGGTTCCATCGTAAAAAAGATGTGAGCGAGACGGAATATGTCGTCGTCATGGCCCACAACGAGGCCCATGCCGTCAAGGAGGCCAAGAAGCATGTGCGTCTGGATGCCTTGGGCATGCCCTTCGAGGTAACCCAGATTCGGCATGCGCCCGGGGATGAGGCCGAGGGCTATCACGGCACCAAGTTCGGGCAGGAGCCCTCGGAACCCGAAGAGCCAAGCGAGGTTTAACCCCTCTGTCGAGTGTGCCGACCGCCAAAGGCCGGCGCCCCCACCCACCGGAGGCTCCCATGTTCAGCGACTTTTTTTTGGGCTTGGCCGCCCATGCCCGCGGCATTCGTTTTGCACTGGCCCGTAAGGGCTACCTGGGGCTGACCGCCATCCCCTTCCTGGTGACGCTCCTGCTGTACGCCCTGGGCTTCACGCTGTTCGCCAACCACAGCGACCAGCTCCTCGGCCTGCTGTGGACCCCGGACCAGACCGCGGCGACGGGCTTTTTCCTGGCCGCCCTGGCCTGGCTCTATCTCCACGTGGTCAAATACCTGCTTTACGTGCTCGCCTTCACCCTCATGTACTTCCTGTTCATGGTCACGGCCAACATTCTGGCCGCGCCACTCTATGACCATATTGCCAGCCGTCTGTCCCGGGAAGCCAAAGGCACTTCCACGACCGAGGCCCTCCCGCTCTCCCTCTGGCGTACCGTGGTCGAGGAGCTGAAAAAAGCCGTTTTCGTGGCCGCCGTGCCCCTGCTGTTGGTCTTCGTACCCCTGGTCGGCCAGATCCTGGCCCCTCTGGCTGCGGCCATGCTGCTCGCTTACGATTTTGTCGACTATTCCCTGTGCCTGGATACGCCACGTTTTGCCGACCGGTTGCGTACCATGGCTAGGCGTCCACTGCTTCTGCTGGGCTTTGGCTTGCCACTGCTCGTGCCGTTGCTCAACCTGCTCCTCTACCCGTTTGCGATACTGGGCTCCTGCCTGCTCTACCACGAAGCCGCCGGGCGTGCCTTGCCCACTCAGCCTCGAAAATGACAATTTTGAGACACACCGTCCAGAGTTCCGGCCTCGCCGCCCACTTCCGGCCCGCCGGGACAAGCCCCGCCCACATTGTGCCTTGCGATCCGCCACCATGGACGCTATGGAAAGACCGCGTTTGCGCACAACCAGACCGCAAGGCATTTCGCCGCGCGCCCAAGGGTTAGTCCCACCCATGCAAGATCAAAATCGCCTCTTCCCCGCCCGGCATGGGTTGGATCTGGCCGGTCAGCGCCGTGCCTGCCGGAGCCGTCTGGCATGAGCACGAACGTCCAGGCGCCTTCGGAACGTTCGCTTTCCCGCACCATGGCGCTGTCGCTCGGCGCCTTGGGCGTGGTCTACGGCGATATCGGCACAAGCCCGCTGTACGCCATCAAGGAATGCTTCCACGGCATGCACGCCATCGCCGTGACGCCCGCCAACGTGCTTGGCGTGCTTTCCCTCATTTTCTGGTCCCTGACCATGGTCATCACGGTCAAGTACGTGCTGTTCATCACCCGGGCCGACAACCGGGGAGAGGGCGGCATTTTCGCCCTGCTGGAGCTTTTGCCCAAGGACCTTTCACCGAATCATCGCAAGATTCTGGCCTTTCTGGCTCTGTTCGGTGCGGCCCTGCTCTACGGCGACGGCGTCATCACCCCGGCCATTTCCGTGCTCTCGGCCGTGGAAGGCCTCAACGTGGCCACGGACGCGGCCGAACCCCTGGTGGTCCCCATCACCTGCCTCATCCTGTTCGGCCTTTTCATGGTCCAGCGCCGGGGCACGGCCGGCATCGGCCGGGTTTTCGGACCGGTCATGCTCCTGTGGTTTACGGTCCTGGCCGTATTCGGCATCCGGGCCATCGTCAGCGCACCCGAGGTCCTGGCCGCCATCAATCCGGTCCACGCCGTGACCTTTTTCATGCGCAACCACCTGCACGGCATGGTGGTGCTCGGAGCGGTGGTCCTGTGCATCACCGGCGGCGAGGCACTCTATGCCGACATGGGCCATTTCGGCCGCCGGCCCATCCAGTACTCCTGGTGCGCCATCGTTTTCCCCTGCCTGTTGCTCAACTATTTCGGCCAGGGCGCCGGGCTGTTGCGCGATCCGACCATCGCGCCCAACCCCTTTTACAGCCTGGTGCCGTCCTCCCTGATCTATCCCATGGCCGCCCTGTCCACCATGGCCACGGTCATCGCCTCCCAGGCGCTTATTTCGGGGGTGTTCTCCCTGACCCGGCAGGCCATCCAGCTCGGCTGCTGCCCGAGGCTGCGCATCGTGCACACATCGAGCGACATGGAAGGGCAGATCTACATTCCCGAGGTCAACTACGCCCTCATGTGGGCCTGCATCGGCCTGACCATCGCCTTCAAGGAATCGAGCCGGTTGGCCGCGGCCTACGGCATCGCGGTCACGGCCACCATGGGCATCACCTCCATCCTCTATTTCTGCGTGGCCCGGTATACCTGGCGCCAGTCCCTGGCCCGGGTCCTGGCCCCGGTGACCCTGTTTTTGCTTTTCGACCTGGCCTTTTTCGCCGCCAACCTGCTCAAGGTGGCGGACGGCGGCTGGTTCACCATCCTGATCGCCGTGCTCGTGGTCACGGCCATGGGGACCTGGCAGGATGGCCGCGCCGCCCTGCGCGAGATGTCCCAGGCCGCGACCGTGCCGTTGAGCAAGTTCCTGGCCGAGGTGGCCAAGAAAAATCCCCTGCGCGTCCCGGGCACGGCCGTGTTCATGTCCCTGTCGCCCCAGGGCGCGCCCGTCACCTTGCTCCACCACTACAAGCACAACAAGATCTTCCACCACAACGTCGTCATTTTGAGCGTCGCCTCGGCCGATGTGCCCTATGTGGCCGAAGCCGACCGCCTGGACATCCAGGACATGGGCATGGGCTTTTTCCGGCTTATCGCCCACTACGGGTTCATGGAAACCCCCAATGTCCCACAGATCATGCAGCGGGCCCGGGCCGAAGGCGTCCCCATCGATCCGCCGTCGGACACCACCTTTTTCCTGGGCCGCGAGAGCCTGCTCACCTCGGGCAAAGCCAAGATGGCCGCCTTCCGCAAATCCCTGTTCGCCATGATGTCCCGCAATGCCCGTCCGGCCACGGCTTACTTCAGCCTGCCGCCGGGACGGGTGGTGGAGCTTGGCGTGCAGGTGGAACTCTGACCCCGGCCAAGCGGCCCATTTGCCGCCATCCCCTTGACCCGGAAGGCTTCCTGCCGTAACCGCGAAGGCGCGGCGCGGCCGGTGGTCCCGGTTGGCGCGCACTGCCTGTCGCCACAACGAGGAGCGCATGACCGATACGCCTGAAAAACACGACCCCGAGGAAACCGCTGCCGCCCCTGTGTCGGCCGGCTCCAACGAGACCCCGCCCCCCGCCGGCGATGCGGACGGCGGCAAGTCCGATACGCCCGCTGCGGCTCCTGCCGTGGCCGACGCGACGCCTGCCGCGCCTCCGGCCACCCCGGCCGGCGGTGCGGACGAAATGAAGGAAGCGCCCCTGCTCGAACACCTGTCCGAACTGCGCATCCGGCTCGTGCGCTGCCTCATCGCCGTGGGTATCGGCTTTGCCGGCAGCTACGCCTTTGCCGAAAAGCTCCTGGTCCTCCTGCTCAAACCGCTCACCGACGTGCTCCCCAAGGGCAGCACCCTGATCGCCACCACCCTGCCGGAAAAATTCTTCACCATCATGAAGCTGGCCCTGGTGGCCGGCGCCTTCGCGGTCAGCCCTTATATTTTCTACCAATTGTGGAAATTCGTGGCCCCGGGCCTCTACAAGGAGGAACGCCGGCTCATCGTGCCCATTGCCATAGCCACGGCGATCTGTTTCGTGGGCGGCGCCCTGTTCGGCTACTTCGTGGTCTTCCCTTTCGGCTTCCAGTTTTTTGTCGACTATGCTTCCGAGTACATCACCATCATGCCCACCATCAGCGCCTATTTCTCGCTGGCGGTGACTTTGCTGTTCGCCTTCGGCATTATTTTCGAACTGCCGGTCTTCATTTTCTTCCTGACCAGCCTCGGTCTGGTCACGACCAAGGCCCTGCGCAAATTCCGCCGCTGGGCCATTCTGCTGAGCTTCATCGTGGCGGCCATTCTCACCCCCACCCCGGATGCCGTGAACCAGCTCCTCATGGCCGGCCCCATGTGTATCCTCTACGAAGTGGGCATCTGGGTGTCCTGGTTCGTGGACCGCTCCCGCAAGCAGGAAAAGGCCGCCAAAGAGGCCGCCGCCCAGGCCGAACCCGCTGGAACGACCGAAAATCCCGAGCAAGCCCAGGCCGAAGCAACCGAGCCCACGGAAACGCCCAAAACCGACGCTGCGGCCAACCGGGCCGGCTGATCTCCCGCCATTTCCAGTCCCGG
>JAWRKJ010000085.1:0-4617 GCA_040307025.1 Desulfovibrionaceae bacterium
GCCCCGGAGGGCTCCGAAAGCCAAAGCGGTCAACCGCCACCCTTTCGGAGTGACAACCATGCACGCGTGATCTTTGTCATCAATCGTGCTACCTAAGCCGCCGCAGCGTCGGTCGGGGAGGACGGGTGGTCCGTTCCCTTGGCCGATGCAAACGAGGTCGCCATTCGGGGAGCCAGCTTCATGCGTCAGGAAAGCGATGCCCTGGGAGTGAGGCTGCTCCCCGAGGGCGCCTTGTTCGGCATCCATGCCCTTCGGGCTTCGGAAAATTTCCCCATCTCCGGTTACTCCATCTTCCCGGAATTCATTGTCGCCTTTGCCCAGGTCAAGGCAGCCTGCGCCCTGGCCAACCAGGAAACCGGCCACCTTGATCCCGGCCGGGCCGAGGCCATCGTGGGCGCCTGCCGGGAGATCATTGCTGGCCAGCACCACGCGGCCATCATCGTGGACCCGTTCCAGGGCGGGGCCGGCACTTCGCTCAATATGAACGTCAACGAGGTGGTGGCCAACCGGGCCTTGCAACTCCTCGGCCATGCCCCGGGCGACTACGACACGCTTTCGCCCCTGGCCCACGTCAACCTGCACCAATCCACCAACGACACCTATCCCACGGCCTTGCGCGTGGCCGCGCTGACCTTGCTCAAGGACCTGGAAGCCACGACCTCCCGGCTCCAGGAGGCTTTCCAGGAAAAGGAAGCCGCTTTTGCCCATGTGGTCAAGGTGGGCCGGACCGAGCTCATGGATGCCGTGCCCATGACGCTGGGCATGGAATTCGGCGCGTATGCCGAGGCCATTGCCCGGGATCGCTGGCGCATCTTCAAATGCCGCGAACGCATCAAACAAGTGAACCTCGGCGGCACGGCCATCGGCACAGGCCTTGGGGCGCCCCGTCGGTTCATTTTTCGGGCCGCCGAACACCTGCGCAACTTGACCGGCCTGCCCGTGTCCCGGGCCGAAAACTGCATTGACAACACGGCCAACGCCGATCCTTTTGTCGAGGTTTCGGGCATGCTGGCCGCCCTGGCCGCCAACCTGCTCAAGATTTCCTCGGACCTGCGCCTGCTCGCCAGCGGTCCCGGCGCCGGCTTGGCCGAGATCCGTCTGCCTGCCCTGCAAGCCGGCTCTTCCATCATGCCCGGCAAGGTCAATCCCGTGGTGCCCGAATGTCTGGGCCAGGTGGCACTTCGGGTCATGGCCAACCACCAGGCCCTGACCCTGTCCGCCTCGCTCGGGCAGCTCGAACTCAACCAGTACCTGCCGCTCCTGGCCCATTCCCTGCTCGAATCCCTGCGCCTGCTGCGCCAGGGTACCTCCATTCTGGCCGAGCGTTGCGTGGCCGGCATCACGGCCAGCGAAATCCGTTGCCAGGAGCTGGTGCGCAAAAGCCACGCCCTGGCCACGGTCCTGGTACCGGCCCTGGGCTACGAAACCGTGTCCCGGCTCATGGCCGAGGCCGAGGCGGCCGGCGTTCCCTTTGCCGACCACCTGGCCGAACGCGGCATCTGCTCGCGGGAGATCGCCGCCGAATTGCTCTCGCCGAAGCGGATGCGCAAGCTCGGATTCGAGGAGGGGGAGTATGAGGGGATGCGCCTGCGGCGGCCTGAAGGAGCCGATGGCCCCCTCCTGGACCACCCCGACACGGGGGAGGACGCGTCATGAGGGCGGTATCGGCGTTGATTGGCGAACCGCAGGTGCTGTTCGGCCTGGCCGAGGCCGGGCTGGCCGAGGCTGTCGCCCAATCGGACCGGCTGTTTTTCCATGCCGCGCTTTATTCCAATTTCGCCCGTGATCCGGCCATGGCCGCCGCCCTGGAAACGGCCCTGGCCCGGCCGAGCTTTCGGGGCCTCGACGTCGTGAGCCTGGACCCGGACGCCGTCCTGCCCTGGCGCGAGGAATTCTACGACGTGCTGCGCCAGGGCCTGTTTCCGGGCGATCTGCACAAGGAATACGCCGTCTCGGACGCCTTCCTGGCCGCGCTGTTCGCCCGCCATCCCGGCACCGTGCACTGCTACCGGACGACCAGCCTGCCCCTTTGCCCCCTGGTTTTGCTGGACGCCATGATCTATGCCGGCCACTATGCCCACGGGCCCATTCCGGCCCCGGACGGGGTATGGCTGGCCCTGCCGGCCCGGGTGGAAAGCCTGCTGCGCCGGGCCGAGGCCGATATCCCGCCCGCTTTCGAGGACCGCTCGGCCCGGGCCGCCTACCGGTTCGTGCGCGAATGCGTCATCGCCCGGGCCACGGCCAGACCCGTGGCCTGATTTCCGGAGTACACCCCATGCGCCAGTCAGAAATCACCGCCCTGCTCGCCGGCGTCGACGATCCTGGTCTGTTTTCCGCCGCCGACGCCCTGACCCGGCAAAATTTCGGCACGGAAGTCTACATCCGCGGCATCGTCGAATTCTCCAACCACTGCGACAAAAACTGCCGCTACTGCGGTCTGCGCCGGGCCAACACGAAACTTCACCGCTACCGCCTGTCCGTGGACGACATCCTCCACTGCCTGGACCTGGCCCGGGAACTCAAGCTCGGCACGGTGGTCCTCCAGTCCGGCGACGACTTCACCTATACCCGGGAGGACATCGCCCGAATCCTCACCGCGTCCAAGGCCCGGTCCGGCATGGCCGTCACCTTGTCCCTGGGCGACCGGCCGCTGGAGGATTTCGCGTATTGGCGCGAGATCGGCGCGGACCGCTACCTGCTCAAGATCGAGACCTTCGACGAGGTGCTCTATGCCAACTCCCGCCCGGGACTCACGCTGTCCGACCGGCTGGCCCGGATCGAGGCCCTGCGCAAGGCCGGCTACGAAGTGGGTTCGGGCATCATCACCGATCTGCCCGGCATGACCCTGGACATCCTGGCCAGCGATCTTCTGCGCCTGTCCGAACTCGACCTCGACATGATCGCAGCCGGTCCTTTCGTGCCCAATCCCGACACGCCCTACGGCGCCGAACCCGGCGGCTCGATCCTCACCGCCCTGCGCGCCGTGGCCCTCCTGCGCCTGCTCAACCCCCTGGCCAACATCCCGGCCACCAGCGCGCTGAACGCCCTGCGCGACGGCGCCCGGGAACAGGGACTCACCGCCGGGGCCAACGTCATCATGCCCTCGCTCACCCCGGAAGAGGTCAGCGGCAACTATGCCATCTATCCGGGCAAAAACGCCTTTCGCGTCGATGCCAAAAGCCGCTTGCAGGCCACCAAGGAGGCCATCCGCCGGGTGGGTCGCACCCCGTCCGAGGCCATCGGAGGGTCCAAAAGGAGAGTGTTCCATGGCTGAAACCACCGCCCCGCGCGGCGTGCGTCTGGTGATCACCCTGGTCGGCCGCCGCAATGCCGGCAAATCCTCGCTCATTAACGCTATCACCGGCCAGCAGGTCGCCATTGTCTCGGACCACGCCGGCACCACCACCGATCCGGTGGCCAAGCCCTACGAACTGTTGCCGCTCGGGCCCGTGACCCTCTACGACACGGCCGGTCTGGACGACGTGGGCGAACTCGGCGCACTGCGCATCGCCGCCACCAAAAAGGTGCTGTGGCGTTCGGACATCGCGGTCGTGGTCGTGGACGCGCCCTCGGGCATCACCGAGGCCGAGCGCGGCATCATCGCCGATATCCGCCGCCTGGACATCCCCTTCCTGCTCGTCTGGAACAAGACCGACCTGGGCAGCCCCTCGGCGAACGACCTGGCCTGGTGCCAGGCCCAGGGCATCCGCCAGGCCACGGCCAGCGCCGCCACCGGAGCGGGCGCCACGGACGTCAAGGAAGCCATCATGGACCTGGCCCCGCCCGAGGCGTTGCGCGAGCCGGTCCTGGCCGGAGACCTGTTCGGCGAGGGCGACACCGTGGTCTGCGTGGTGCCCATTGATCTGGCCGCGCCCAAGGGCCGGCTCATCCTGCCCCAGGTGCAAGTGCTGCGCGAGATCCTCGACGGCGACGCCGTGGCCGTGACCGTCAAGGAACGCGAGCTGGAAGCGGCCCTTTCCAACCTCCGCCGGCCACCGGCGCTGGTCATCACCGACTCCCAGGTCATCCTCAAGGTCTCGGGCGACGTTCCAGACGACGTGCCCCTCACCACGTTTTCCGTGCTTTTTGCCCGCTACAAGGGCGATCTGCCGACACTCGCCGCCGGAGCCGCCACCATCGACAAACTGCGCGACGGCGACACCGTGCTTATGGCCGAAGCCTGCTCGCACCACGTCCAGGCCGACGACATCGGCCAGGTGAAGCTGCCGCGCTGGATCTCCCAGTACACGGGCAAGGACCTGAACTTCGAGATGCACTCGGGCCACGACTTCCCGGACGACCTGGAACGCTACGCCCTGGTCGTGCACTGCGGTTCGTGCATGCTCAACCGAATGGAAATGATGCGGCGCATCAAGGAATGCACTCGTCGCGGCGTGCCGGTCACCAACTACGGCGTGGCGATCTCGAAAGTACAAGGGGTGCTGGAACGGGTGTTGCGGCCGATGCTGGGGTAGAAGGAAGGAAAGACGCCTCCGGCGGGGGGGGGGGGGGGGGGGGGGGGGGGGGGGGGGGGGGGGGGGGGGGGGGGGGGGGGGGGGGGGGGGGGGGGGGGGGGGGGGGGGGGGGGGGGGGGGGGGGGGGGGGGGGGGGGGGGGG
>JAWRKJ010000086.1:0-4254 GCA_040307025.1 Desulfovibrionaceae bacterium
GCGTGAAGACCACGGCCACGAGCCATGAACACAACAGTGCGATGGCCACCACCCAGAAAATGCCGCCCGCGTATTCGCCCGAAACGGATTTGGCAAAGCCCACGGGTAAAAAACCGGCGGCCGTCACCAGCGTGCCCGTGAGCATGGGAAAGGCCGTGGCGGTCCAGGCAAAGGTGGCGGCCTTGATCCGGTCGAACCCTTGCTCCATTTTCACGACCATCATTTCGACCGAAATGATGGCGTCGTCCACGAGCAGCCCCAGGGCGATGATGAGCGCGCCCAGGGAGATCCTTTCCAGGCTTATGCCGAGCACGTTCATGACCACCATGACCATGGCCAGCACGAGCGGTACGGCCAGGGCCACGACGATCCCGGTGCGCCAGCCCAGCGACAGGAAGCTCACTGCCAGCACGATGACCAGCGCTTCCACGAACGACCGGACGAATTCGGACACGGAGTCGGCCACGACCTCCGGTTGGTCGGCCACGCGGTTGATCTCGAACCCCAGGGGCAAGTCCGCCTTGAGGCGCGCCATGGCCGCGTCCAGGTTGTGCCCCAATTCCAGGATATTGCCGCCCTTGGCCATGACCACGCCCAGGGCGATGCAGGGTTTGCCTTCGTAGCGGGCCACGAAGGTCGGCGGGTCCTGGGGCCCCCGGTGGAACGTGGCGATATCCCCCAGGCGAAACACCTTGCCGCTACTCTGGACCGGCACTTCGGCCAGGGCCGCGGTGCCCTTGAGGGCGCCGTCCACGCGCAGATAGACGGTGTCGGTGGCCGTCTCCAGTTTCCCGGCCGGGGTCACCTCGTTTTGTTTGGCGATGGAGTTGAAGACCGTCTGGGCGGTGAGGCCCAGGGTGGCCAGCTTGGCGTGGTTGAGTTCGATGAAGATGCATTCGGTCTGTTCGCCGTAGAACCGGACCTTGGTCACGGAGGGGACGCGCAGCAGGGCTTGGCGGATGATTTCCGCCTCGTCCTTCAACTCCCGCATGGTGAAGTCCTGGCCGGTCAGCACATAGAGCACCGAGTCCACATCGCCGAATTCGTCGTTGAAAAAGGGACCGACCACGCCGGAAGGCAGACTGGCCTTGATATCGCCCACGCGCTTGCGGGCCTGATACCAGCATTCCTTCACCTCCGACGGCGGCGCGGAATCCACAAGGCTCAGCTGCATGACCACGCTGCCGGGCCGGGAGTAGGTCTTCACTTTGTCGAAATAGGGCACTTCCTGGAGCTTTTTTTCGATGGGATCGGCCACCAGCCGTTGCACTTCATCGGCGGTCGCCCCTGGCCAGGCCGCATTGAGGATCATGTGCTTGACGGTGAAATCGGGGTCCTCGGCCCGGCCCAGATGCAAATAGGACCACACCCCGGACAGGGAGACGAGGATGATGAAGAACAGGGTGAGGGGGCGGTGGGTGACGGCCCATTGCGACAGGTTGAAGCCTTTCACCGGGCAGCCTCCTGGGGCATGTCCGCCACGCGCACGATGGTTCCCGCGTCAAGTTTTTGGACGCCGGACGTGACAATGCAGTCGCCCGGGGCCAATTGGCCCTGCACAAAAGCGTCTCGGTCGGTGTAGTGGTCCACGGTGACCGGCCGGAAGGTGAGCTGGCCCGTCTGCGGATTGACGACCCAGACTCCTGGGCCATGGCCCTGGTTGAGCAGGGCGCTGGCCGGGATACGCGCCGTTGGGTACTCCGCTCGATCAGAGAGGGAGAGGGTGGCCGTCATGCCGAGTTTGACGGCCGCATCCGCCTCCGGCAGGGCGTAGCGCACGGCATAGGTCCTGGTGGCCGAATCGGCCGACGGGGAGGTTTCCCGCAGCACCGCCCGGTAGCGGGCGTCGCGGTTCGACCAGAGCGAGATTTCCGCCTTGGTCTCCTGGATGTCCTGGAGGCGCCGTTCGGGGATGTCGACCAGGACCTCCAAGGCGCCCTTGCGGGCCAGGGTGACGACGCTTTGGCCTTGGGACACGACTTGGCCGGCCTCGGCGCTGACCTTGGTGACCACGCCGTCGGTGCTGGAAAGCAGGTGCGCATAGCCGAGTTGGCTGATGGCCAGCTTGAGGGAGCGGTCGGCCCGTTCCAGCCGCGCCCTGGCTTCTTCGGCCGCCAGGTGTTTCAGGTCGTATTCGGACTGGCTGACCACATGCTTGGCGAGCAGGGTGGCATACCGCTTTTCCTCGGTGATCGCCTGCTCCTTGTTGGAATGGGCGGCGTTCGCTTCGGCCTGGGCGCTTTCCATGGCAAGACGCAGGTCTTTTGCATCAAGGACGGCCAGGATCTGGTCTTCCCGGACATGATCGCCCACATCGACGAGACGTTTTTCGATGCGTCCGCCCACCCGGAAGGATTCCTGCACTTCATGGCGGGCCACGATGACGCCGGAATAGGTGCGTTGCTGCGCACCCCTGTCCAAGGCAATGCGCATGGTTTTGACCACGGGAGGGGAGGGACGGCTCGAATTCGCCTCATGGCAGCCTGCGAGGCACAGGCACAGCGCGGTAGTGGCAAGGACGGCAATAGGCCAAAGCACGGCCACGTTGCGCAACGGGAGCTTTAAGCTAATAGACATAGGCCTTGTATCCTCTTTTGTTTGCCAAGGAATATATCATTAATGTGAACAAAGTCCGTGTAAAATAAGATCAAGAAGCTGTTTGAGTCCGTCTTCTATGCTTTCGAAATTTCCATTGTTTTCAGTGTCATTGATCCAATGTTCAAGAAGCGATGGATAAATAAAAACAGCCAATGCTTCATAAATCGATGTTGCTGCTTTAATGCTGTCCATGGTTCTAAATTCACCGGAAGAAATCCCTTGGTCGATAATTATTTTAAGGAGGTCACGCACGCGTTCGCTGTGGTGCTGAACAACTGTCCAATGCTCATCAATCGCGACGGATATCATATCGTATAAACGATTTCCCTTGATGATATTATTTTTGATTACGCTATGATATTCAAGAATGAAACGAATCAGTCTTTCTTTGGATGTCCCATCCTTGACGAGTGATTCCCAGCATTGCAATTCGATACGATGGACAAGGCGATCGCAAATGGCTTCGTTGATGCTCGTTTTGGTGGGAAAAAACCGATAGACATTGGCAGGACTCATGCCAAGCGCCCGGGCAATATCCGCAACCGTCGTCTTGGCATAGCCAACATCACGAAAGAGGCTTTCCGCCGCCTCGATAATGCGCGATTTCGTCGCTGCCACATCACTATCATTTGTTTTTTTGCGTCCCATGTGCCCACCTTGGCTGGAGGAGGTCCTTTAATTCTTGATATAAAAATTGAATGAGAATTTTTAATTTTTTTCATTTTTTATGTCAAGCCAGAGTCCCTCCGAGAGGTGTTTTCACCAGGGGGTATCCGGGCTCTCTTGCCAATTGAGGTGGGGGGCCATTGGACTAAAAATTTTCTTCAAGAGATCAAAACGGGTAATTTCCGACTGGATCTCTTTTACCGCTATATCGAAAATCGCAAAGGATGAACGCGAGGTAATGAATTGAGAGACAGGCTCTGCAGCGAGGATAATCTGGAGAACCACGAAGACGATCTACTTCTCTTGTCGTTGAGACGGTACTTCATGCGCCAGGACTTGCCACCCGTAGGCAGCACTTCCGGATTACAGGCCGCCGCCGTCCGACAACTTGAAGGCTTTGGCCTGGGGCTTGGCGTTTCTGACGGCCGCGTCGGTGAGGGGCAAGACCTTCTTTGGCATGGGGGGGCTCTATTCCGACAGGGGCATCAGGCGTTCCTGCATAGGGCTTGGGGCACTTTGCTTCGCCAGCAAACCCAAGGGTCACTTGGATTCCCGTCGCATGCCCCTACGCTTTTTTCAGGATGCTCCCAGGCGGAGGGGCTTTTCATCCATGTCCCATCATGTGCCCCCAAGAATATGGTCCTTCCGGCTTTTCCGTGGGTAGCTGACCGGTTATGGTCTTCCCAGGAGGGAGCCATGAAGGATACGGACCTGTATTCTCGGATTCTGGGGCTGAGCGACCCGTGGTTTGTTGCCGATGTCGAGTTGGATACGGCCGGAGGCCGGGTGGATGTCCATGTTGATCATGCTGCCGGTGTCCGGTGGCGCTGTCCGACCTGTGGCCGCGAGCTGGCTTGTCGGGATCATGCGGAGCCCCGGGTGTGGCGTCACCTTGACACCTGCCAGTTCAAGACCTTCCTCCATGCCCGGGTTCCGCGCGTGGAGTGCCCCGAGCACGGCGTGCTTCAGGTCAAAGTGCCTTGGGCCGAG
>JAWRKJ010000087.1:0-4170 GCA_040307025.1 Desulfovibrionaceae bacterium
GGCCAAGCCAAAGGTATAGCCCTCGCCGGACTCCGAGCTCCAGGCCCGGGGCGCGAACCGGGCCTGACCGCCCAGGTGGAAACCGTCGGAGTGGGCGCTGGTATCGCCGGCGCCGTCGGCCGACTGGTCGCGGTGCAAAAAGGCCGCGTGCCCGCCCACGGTCCAGACCCCGGATGCGGTGGCGCGTTCGGTTTCAACGCCGGCCAGCACACCGCCAAAGGTGCTCGTCGTCGCGGCAAAACCCTTGCCGGCGGCCGTGAAATCCCCGCCGCCGAGCGGCGAAACAAACGCGCGCCAGGTCTGGCCCGTGGCGTCTCCGCTGGCCACGGCCGTGGTGCCGGCGGTGGCCGGAGAGGCCGTCCCGAGCAGGCGGCCCAGCAAGGCCTGGCTCATGTCGCGCTGGTTGGACAGGGAGGCCCGGCCCGTAGCCGCGAACTGCCGGGGACCGAGCTGGGCCAGGGCCACCCGGAGCACACTGCCGTCACTGGCCGAAAAATCCAACGCCTCCACGAGATTGGCCGCGTCCCCGATGACCGCGCCGGCCGACTGGTCAAAGACCGCGCCCACTTCCCGGTCGTTCGTGGTGGCGCCATAGCGGCTGTAGGCATTGGCGGCCCGGGTCGTGGTAATGGCCAGGCTTGTGGGCGTCCCGCCGGCATCCTGGCCCACGGTCACCCCGGCGGTAAGGGTCGGCGAGGTCCACTCCCCCAGAGTGCTTGTCCCGCCATTGGACCAGCCCGCCACCACATCGGTGTCCCAATCAAAGCCCGCCGTGGACACGGCGCCGCTGATAAAATCCGTGAAGTTGAAGGTCAGCGTGCGGTTGCGGTAATAGTCCCGGCTGGACACCAGGACGATCCGACCGCCGTTGAACTGGAGGGTGGTGGCGTTGAGGCTCGTATGGTCGCCCGAGGCATCGAGCCCCAGGATCAGCCGGCTGGCGGTGCCCTGTTGCGTGTAGGTGCCAGCGGTAAAAGCACTGCCGTATTCGCCGTTACCCGGGACAAACGTACCCTCGTTGGTAACGGCGTTGACGACCGTGCCGTCGCCGGTGAGCAGGCCCGCACTTTCCACGGTCACGCTGCTGTTGACCAGACGGCCGCTGCCGGTGGCGGCACCATCCACGGTGGCGAGGGACAAGGTGCCACCCCGAACCACGGTGGCACCGGCGTAGGTGTTCAGGCCAGTGAGGATCAGGGTCCCGGCGCCGTCCTTGAGCAGACCCACATTTTGGCCGATCAGGGCCACAGCATCGGCCCGGTTCGGATCGGTCGGATCATCGCCCGAGATATACTGGAAATCCCGGTGATGCAGGCTGTTGTCCCATTGGCGCTGGCTGATGTCATTGCCGAACAGGGCGGTATAGCCCTGGGTGTCCACCGCATACAGGGCGCTGCCATAGCGTGTGCTGACATCCGTAGCGGTCAGCCGGTTGGCGTCCAGGCTGGCCGGCCCGCGCACGGCCAAACCCAGGTTGAGCAGGCCCTGGCCATACACCGAGGCAAAGGTCACACGGCTGGCTTCGCCCTCGTCGAAGCTCCCGAATTGGCCATCGTAGGCCAGCAGGAAATCGGAAAAGGACTGGATGCCATAGTAGGTCTGCAACGCCGTGGCGTTTTTTCCGTAATAGGTTTGCAGATCGGCAAGGACATTCGCCGGAACATCCGTGTCGATGTAGTGCATGAGCACCTGATAGCGCATCACGCCACCGGCTTGTTCCGTCTCCGGGACAGTGATCGTGAAGTCCGGAGGCGTAAAGCGTCCATTGTCCGAATTATCCGCCGTGGTCAGCACGGTATCGGCCAGTTGCTTACCGGTCATCCAGGGGAACGCCTGCTGGACCAGGGCCAGACCACCGCTGACATACGGCGCAGCCATGGAGGTGCCGCTGTCGAGCTTATAGCCCGTGCCCGAGCCCGCGGCATCCAGGGAATAGATATTCGACCCCGGCGCGGCGATCGAAAACAGTTCCGCGCCCTGGGCCAGATTGCTGAAAACGCTGACCGACTGCACATCCCCGGTCTTGTTGCCGTTGGCGTCAATCGTGATGGCGGCCGGGTCGAGGGAAATGACACTGAGCCAGCCCGTCAGCGACGGGATGTAGCGCGGGGAGATAGCTTCGCCCGCCGGGCTCACATGCCCTTCATTGCCGGCCGCAAAGACCGCCACCTTACCGTATTGCATGACGAGTTGGCCCAGAGACGAGCTGTCGTGATCCGCCCAAAACGCAGAGGCGGCCTCCTGGACATTGTCGTTTCCCTCGTACGGAAACGTTGTCGATCCCCAGCTGTTGTTGAGAATTTTGAGATCCGGCATGGACGCATAAAGCGTCAGGAAATCAGGCGACGGCAGCGTTGTTGCCTGTTCGCGCAGATCCAGGGCCACGGCGTACAATTTGGCGTTGAAAGCCACGCCCTGCATGCCCACGCCGTTGCGCAACGCGACCATGATGCCGGCCACATGGGAGCCATGTTCATCCACTGTCCAGTCACCCAACGGATAACCCGCCGGTACCAGCTCTCCCAGGACCTGACCGGCCAGCTCTGGGTGCGTGAGTCTTAACGGCGTATCAAGAATACCGAGCACAATACCCTGGCCAGTGTAGCCTTGGGCGTAGGCAGAAGCGGCATTGATCAGCTCAAGTCCAGTGCTGTTCCAGTATTCCTGGGTCTTGAAATCCTCGGGAGTGGCGGCCACGGATACGGCCGATGCGTGGAAAAGGCAAGAGAGGTACAGGCACAAGACGAGACGTTGCAACAGCTTGGTGGGGCGCAGCATACTTCCTCCTCACAGGCAGCGATCCATAAGGCACTCCTCAAGGGGTTACACGAAGCAGCTGCGATCGAAAAGGGAAAAATGACACGGCTACGGGCCTAACAAGGCCGGAGCGTTGGGAAATGTCTTTACGCAAGAGCAGGAAATACGGTCCACCCACCGCGCCCGCCTGCCTTCAGCAGGTCTCGCCGAGCAAGGCCAGCTGGGCCTTGATCTTCTCGGCCCCGCGCAGCAGCGCCTTGCCTTCCTCGTCCGTGAGTTCCAGCTCCATGATGCCTTCCACGCCGTAGGCCCCGAGCTTCACGGGCATGCCCACGAACACATCGCGCAGCCCGTATTCGCCGGTCAGATACGTCGCGCAGGGCAGAATCTTTTTCTTGTCCATGACCACGGCCGCCACCATCTGGATCACGGCCGAGGCCGGGGCATAGAAGGCGCTCGTCTGCATGAGCCGGATGATTTCCGCGCCGCCGTCCCGGGTGCGGTCGATGATGGCGGTGAGCTTGTCCGGGGACAACAGCTCGGTGATGGGAATGCCGGCCACGGTGGAGTAGCGGGGCACGGGCACCATGTCCTCGCCGTGGTCGCCAAGGACCATGGCCTGGACGTTTTCCACGGACACGTCCAGCTCCTTGGAGATGAAGTACTGAAACCGGCTGGCGTCCAGAATGCCGGCCATGCCGGTGATGCGGGTACGCGGGATCTGGCCCGCCCGCATGGCCACGTGGCACATGACATTGAGCGGATTGCTGACGATGATATAGAAGGCATAAGGGCTGTATTGCGCGGCCCGGATCACGCAATCGCGCACGATCTCGCTATTGATCCGCAGCAAGTCGTCGCGGGTCATGCCTTCCTTGCGCGTGGCCCCGGCGGTGATGATCACAATGTCGGAGTTGCGCGTCTGCTCCAGGTCCTCACCCGACAGGCACACGGGCTCAAGCAGGTCAACGGGACTCGCCTCCAGGATGTCCAGGGCGATGCCGGTCGCCTTACCCGGTGTCCGGTCCACCAGAACGACTTTCTTGCAGACCTTGCGCTCGATGAGCCGGCGAGTGACCGCCCCACCGACATTGCCTGCGCCAAAGACGGTCACCTTGCCGTTCATGCTCGTGTCCTCCCGGGCCGTGGCGGACCGGAACCGACCTTGCGTTGTGTCCCGTGGGCGACGCATCCTTCCGGTCTTCCGGGGACGCCCGCGCCCCCGGCAACCCCTGCAGGCGCGGGCGCAGTCGGTTCGACCTGTCGCTACGCTAGTCGGTCCTGAAAAAAGCGTTTTCGTCGTTATCCGACGGCCAGTCTGGAGAGATCGTCCTTTGTCTCGCCAAACAGACATAATAGGATGAGGGCAAAAAGCTGCGCCACCTTCCCCATCCACTTCCTGAAGTTGAAGGC
>JAWRKJ010000088.1:0-9580 GCA_040307025.1 Desulfovibrionaceae bacterium
CGGGGTGGTCCAGGAGGGGGGTGGCCGCCCCTCCTGGACGCCGGAGGCGTCTCCCCCGGCGCTCCTCCCCTACTCCGACCCACGCGCGACCAGGGCGGCCACGCATTCGATATGGGCGGTGTGGGGGAAGAGGTCCACGGAGGTGACCGAGGCCACCTGGTACTGATCGGACAGGATCTTGAGGTCCCGGGCCAGGGTGGCCGGGTTGCACGAGACATAGACCACCCGGGTCGGCGCGGCCGCGAGGATTCCGGCCAGCACGTCCGGGGCGGCGCCGGCCCTAGGCGGATCGAGCACCACCGTCGCCGGCCGGGTGGCGGCCAGATCGGCCATGGCCCGGGCCGCGTCCTGGGCATGAAACACGCAGTTCTCGATACCCGAAAGATTGGCCGAGACCTTGGCGTCCTCGATGGCCCGCTCGTCGGCCTCCACGCCGTGCACCAGCTCGAAATGCGGCGCCAGGGTGAGGCTTATGCCGCCGCAGCCGCAGTAGAGGTCCCAGGCCGCGCCCCCGGGATCGCTGCCGGCGGCAGTTGCCACCAGCCCATAAAGCGCCGCAGCCGCCTCGGTATTGGTCTGCAAAAAAGCATTCGGCGAGACCGCCAGCCGTATCGGACCCACGACCTCCTCCAGCCGGCCGGCCCCGCGTACGAACACCTGCCGTTCCCCGACGGCCACGGCCGTGGGCG
Source organism: Desulfovibrionaceae bacterium (assembly GCA_040307025.1). Lineage (GTDB taxonomy): Bacteria > Desulfobacterota > Desulfovibrionia > Desulfovibrionales > Desulfovibrionaceae > Solidesulfovibrio. The sequence goes on from JAWRKJ010000088.1 coordinate 690, forward strand.
CCCGCCGTACGGAATGGGCCACCGAGGTCACCTCCGGGAAACGCTCCTGGAGGGCCTCACCGAGTTCCCGCACCCTGTCGCCGGCCGCCCGGGCCGGACCGGTGATCAGGTGGGCCAGCCGTTTGCCCGTGGCCGCCGATTCGCGCAGCACGAGATGGCGCCACACGCCCTTGCCGGTCCGGGCGTCGTAGGCGGCCAACCCCGAATCGCGGCACCAGTCGCGCACGAAACCCACCACATCCGACGCCCACGGGGCCATGAGCCGGCAGGTCTCGATGTCGAGGACCCGGCCCGGACGCCGGCGCTCGTGGAGGCCCAGATGGAGCTTGCCGGCAAAGGCGAATTCCATCTTGTTACGGTAGCCGTAGACCCGGGGCGAGGCCACGGCCGGGGCCACCTCCACCCCGGACAGCCCCCCCAGCCGGGTAAGCGTCTCGGCCACCTGCTCGCGCTTCCAGAAAAGTTGTTCCCCGTAGTCGAGGTCCTGCCAAAGGCAGCCGCCGCACACCCCGAAATGGGGGCATTCCGGGGCCACGGCCCGGGACGACGGCGCAAGCGTCTCCGTCACCTCGGCCTCGGCAAAACCCTTGCGTACCCGGGTCACCCGGGCCCGCACCCGGGCACCGGGCAGCCCGCCGTCCACGAACACCACCAGCCCGTCCAACCGGGCCACACCTCTGCCGCCAAGGGCCAGCCGGGATACGGCCAGCTCCAGTTCCATACCGTCGCGCAGTTCCATGTTCGGCCTTATGCTCCGGGAACCGAAACCGCGCAAGCACGCCGTATCGCGCCGGCCCGCTCCACCCTTCGAGCGCATAACCGATTGCAGGCCTGACGAAATTCGGATACTCGGGGCAAAGTTGGAGGAGACCGATGACCCGCAAGCACATCCTTGCCGCCTGCTTGGTGTTCGTGGTCCTGACCCTGGCCATCGCCGGTCAGGGCTACCGGGCCAAGTCCGACATCGAGTCCGTGGTCACCGGCCAGTTCAACCGCCAACAGCTCATCCTGGCCCAGCAGATCGCCAAGGACATCGACGATCACTTCGCTTTTCTGCGCACCTGTCTGCAAAGCCTGTCCCTGATGTGGCGGGCCGACACCACCCCGGACAGCGGCACGCCCTGGCTGGCCACCCCGGCCCTGTACGGTATTTTCGCCGAATGGAACGTGGTCGCCCTGGGGATGATGCGTCCGGGGAGCGACCAGCCCGTGTTCTACGATCTGGAGGGCCGGGTCACCGACGGCCCGGGGCTGTGCGGCCCAAGTTGCCGCGCCGTGCTAACCGATCCGGCCCGGACCGGAAATATCACCAGCACGCGCGTGTTCGTCCCCAAGGAGGGCCCATTCGCCGGACGACGGCTCATGGCCCTGATCCTGCCCCTGGTCAACGATGCCGGCGGCCGGGGCGGGCTGGTGCTCGTGGTGGATGCCATGGCCGTGGCCGCCCGATACGCCCACAACGCGCGGTCGGGCAATACGGGTTATGCCTGGGTGGTGGACGACACGGGCGTGTTTTTGGACCACTTCGAACAGGATTTTCTCGGCCGCGATTCCCTGGAGGTGCGGCGACTGCGCGATCCGAGCATCGACTGGTCGCGGTTGACCGTGCTGTTGCGGGAGCGAATCCTCGCCGGGGACAAGGGCACGGACTGGTACATCTCCGGTTGGCACCGGGGAAGGCTCGGCACGGTGCGCAAACTGGTCGCGTTTTGCCCGGTGTCCTTGTCCGGCAGCGCCGATCCGGGCAACCGTTGGTCCGTGGCCCTGGCCGCGCCCCAGGACGAGGTCCAGGGGCTCATCGGCCGGCTGCTCGTGCGGGAATGGATTCTGGTCGGCCTGTTCGAACTGGTGGTGTTCCTCGGCTTCGTACTGACGCTCCACCTGGCCCTGCGCTGGTCCAGGACCCTCTCCCGGGAGGTGGACGCCAAGAGCCGGGACTTGTTGGCCGCCCAAAAAAAACTCCTGCGTTCCGAGCGTTTCGCGGCCATCGGCGAGGCCGCGGCCCGGCTCTCCCACGAGATCAAAAATCCTCTCATGCTCATGGGCGGCTTTGCCAGCCAGGTGCGCCGCCACCTGCCCCAGAACGGCGGCGACTTCGAAAAGCTCGGTATCGTGGAAGCCGAGGCCAAGCGGCTCGAAGGCCTGCTCAACGAGGTGCGCGACTTCACCCGGCCCGCTCCGGCCCAGATCGCACCCGGCGACCTCAATATCACGGTGGAGGAATCCGTGGCCCTGCTCACCGAGGCCACCAAGACCCACAACATCAAGCTCGTCCAGGAACTCGACCGCAGCCTGCCCCCGGTGCCCCACGACCCGGCCCGCATCAAGCAGGTGCTGCTCAACCTGCTCAAAAACGCCACCGAGGCCATGGAGCAGGGCGGCACCCTGACCGTGGCCAGCAGCCTCGCCAATGGCCGGGCCCGAATCACGGTGACGGACACAGGCGGCGGCATCCCAGAAGCCGTGCGCGACCGGGTGTTCGATCCCTTCTGCACCACCAAGGAAACCGGTACGGGACTTGGCCTCACCGTCTGCCAGCGCATCGTGGCCGACCACCATGGTGAAATCTACCATGCCCCGACCCCGGACGGCACGACTTTCACCGTGGAGCTGCCCCTGGAATAATGAACGGAGACGGGGGAGAAGACACCTCCGGCGGCCGGGGGCGTCCCCCCCCCCCCACGCTCCTCCCCGTTTCGCCCTACTCCCAGTCCTGGTGCGGCGGGTTGGACTTGCCGGTCATGGATTCGATGGTGATGCGGATGACGGCGGTCTTGGGCAGGACCTCGGGCCGGAAGCCCTCGGTGGGGCCCCCGTGGTTGCGCATGATGGCGCGCAGGCCTTCGAGCTTGGCTTCGTCGTCTTCGAGCACCCTGGCCTGGCCGAAGCCGATGACCGACTTGTAGTTGGTGGTATAGTCGCAGGGCCGCTCGCCGGTCACCACCTCCACATCCAGGTCCACCTCGAAGCAAACCCGGGGATGGTCGCGCAAGATGTCCATCTTCCGCCCCTTGAGGGAGGAATGAACGTAGATGCAGCCGTTGGCGTAGCCGAAATTGACCGGCACCACATAGGGCCACGCGCCATCATAAAGTCCCAGGCGGCAAACCCTGCACCGTCTGAGCAGTTCTTCCAGGACGCTGCGGTCGGTGATTTCGCGTTCTTTCTTGCGCATGGCCTCTCCTTGCGGGCTGGTCAATTTCCGTTGGCGGCCAGCGCGTCGAGCAGGCCGAACAAATACACCCTGATATCCTTGAAGGCTTCGCGACCGGCGTGCATCTGCTTGGGATGGTGCACGGTCGGTCCGGGCAGGGCCACGTCGGCGGCACAGTGCTTGATGAGATTTTGCATGGTCGCCGGCGTGCTCTCCAGATGGAATTGCAGGCCGATCACCTTGCCCTTGTAGACAAAGGCTTGGTTGGCGCAGGCGGCCGAAGAGGCGGCATGGACCGCTCCGGGCGGGATGGCGAAGGTGTCCCCATGCCAGTGGAAGGCGTAGAAGAACTCGGGCAGTCCGGCCAGGACCGGTTCGGCCTGGCCCTCGGGGGTCATGGTGACCTTGAACCAGCCGATTTCCGGCACAGGGTTGCGCGTGACCGCCCCACCGAGCACCACGGACACGAGCTGGGCGCCCAGGCAGATGCCGAGTACGGCCTTGTCCCCGGCCACGGCCGCCTCGATGGCCTTTTTCTCACCGGCCAGCCAGGGGTGGTCCTGTTCGTCGTACACGCCCATGGGACCGCCCATGACCACGAGCAGGTCGTATTCCCCGGCCGGCGGCGGGGTTTCGCCGGCATACAGATGGGTGACGGCCAAGGTATGGCCCCGGTCCGCGGCCCAGGCCGCAATGGCTCCCACGCCCTCGAAGGGCACATGCTGCAGCGCGTGCAAGCGCATGAAACATCCTCCCGAAACGGTGATACGAACCAGGCCGGCCGCCACGCGGCCGGATGCAGCCCATGGTTTTCCGTTGGCCCCCCCTCCTTGTCAAGGCCCAAGGGAACGATAGCCCCAGCGGTGTCGGCCATCCCGGTCCCAAACGACGCGTAGGCAGCGGCCAACCGCCCCCGGCTCCCCCTGGATTGACGCTCGGAAAAGATTTTCTTATGAGCTATAAAGTCGTAGAATCCATGGCACCAATGAATGCCTTGCCGCAAAGCGACACGGGAATTTTTTCCGAGCGAAGAGGAATCCGCTCGACGATTCGAAGCGGACCAATGATCTGGCGTGTGTTGCACCAAGAGCAATACGCTTCCAGCCAAAGAACGGTCATGCGGGGCTGACATGCGGTTTTCCATCCGAAAGATCACCCTGTTTGGCATCTGCCTGGGCACGCTTTTATTCTTCGCATGTTTTTTCCTCCTGCAACGTCTGCTGCTGGAACAGGAGTTCAGCGCCCTGGAGATCCGCTCCGTGGCCCTGGATGTCGCGCGCGCGGCCAATGCCATCAAGGACGAGGAGCACAAACTCGATGACCTCGTGGTCGACTGGGCCATCTGGGACGATACCTGCGCCTTCATGAGCGGCAATTTGGAAAGCTATGTCACCACCAACCTCAACGAACGCTCCATCGCCGCCCTGCGTCTGGCCGTCATTTTGTTTTTGCGGGAAGACGGCTCCCTGGCCTGGGCGCAGAGCTTCGACGAGGACGGCAAGTACCAGTCCAGCCCTCCCGAGGACTTGCTTGACCATCTCGGGCCGCACTGTCCGTTGCGCGAGGCCCGGAGGAGCGAGGACAGGATCAAGGGTCTGCTGTCCCTGCCCCAGGGCATTTTGCTGACCGCCAGCAGCCCCATCCTGGACAGCGAGGGGCGCGGGCCGGCCCGTGGCACCCTGATCATGGGCCGGCGGCTGACACCGAACCTGATCGCGGACATCGCCGGCCGGACCCGTCTCGATGTGGCCTTCGAGCCGGCCAGCCAACCCCTGCCGGACGATTTGGCCCACCCGGCCTCCCCCCCCAGTACCGTGGATGCGGTGACCGTGGCCGCCAGCAGCGACACCAGCGTGGCTGGCTGGACCGTACTGCCCGACATCGACGGCCGGCCGGCCCTGCGCGTGATCGTGCGCCAACCGCGGGCCATTGTGCTCCAGGGCAAGGCCGTGGTGAACCGGATGGGCCTGGTCCTGGCCGTGGGCGGACTGCTTCTGCTCGGATTTATCGTTCTGTTCGTGGAGCGCCGGGTGCTGGCCAGGCTTGCGAACTTGCGCGGCCAGGTGGATGCCCTCGCCGCGCCAGGCGCCTTCCCTGGCCAAGTGCACGTGGCCGGCGCCGACGAACTGAGCATTCTGGCCGACCGGGTCAACGCCATGGTGGGCGAACTGGAAACCTCGCGAACCGCCCTGGCCGCAAACGAAGCCTATTTGCGCCGCATCATCGACAGTCTGCCCATCGGCATCTTCCAGGCCACGCCAGAGGGCCTCTGCCGCCTGGCCAATCCCAGCCTGGCCCGCATGATGGGGTTCGACAGCCCCGAGGCGATGCTGCGCACCGGCAGCTACTTCCGCAGCTACTACCTGGACCCCATGGCTTACGAGTTCATCCGGGTGACCTTGGAGACCCGGGGCAGCGTCTCCGACCATCAGGTTCAGGTGCGGCGCAACGACGGCCGTGTCATCTGGATCAGCACCTCGGTCATGACCATCCACAATGCCCAGGGCGACGTCGCTTCCTTTATCGGCTTCGTGCAGGACATCACCCGGCGCCGGGAAGCCGAGGCGGAAATTCTGAACCACCAGGAGAACCTGGAGCACCTCGTGGCCGAGCGCACCGCCAAGCTCCAGGAAGAGGTCCTGGCCCGCACGCAGGCACAGGAAGCCTTGCTTGTGGCCAAGACCACGGCCGAAAACGCCAACCGGGCCAAGTCCGAATTCTTGGCCAACATGAGCCACGAGATCCGCACCCCGCTCAACGGCGTGCTGGGCATGCTCCAACTCCTGGCCGAGACAGCTCTTGACGCCGACCAGCGCGAATGCCTGGAGATGGCCGTCCAGGCGGCGGACCGGCTGACCGGGTTGCTGTCGGACATTCTTGATTTGTCCCGGGTGGAGGCGGACAAGCTGACCTTGCGCGAGGAGCCCTTTTCCCTGGCCGATCTGCGCCAATCGGTGCTGGCGCTGTTCCGCACGGCGGCCATGAAAAAAGGCATCCAGTTGGATTTCATGCTGGATGCGCGTCTGACCGAGCCGCTCATCGGCGATGAGGCCCGGCTGCGCCAAATTCTCTTTAATCTGGTCGGTAACGCCCTCAAGTTCACCGACAAAGGGCGCGTGGCCGTGGATGTCCGGCCCTTGGCCGACACCCCGGAAGGGATGATGCGACTGCTTTTTACGGTCTCCGACACGGGCGTTGGCATCCCCGACGACCAGCTCGCGAGCATCCTCGACCCGTTCGTCCAGGCCGAGCGCACCTATACCCGGCACTACCAGGGCGCGGGCCTGGGACTGTCCATCGTGCGACGGCTGGTTCTTCTCATGGGCGGCACCCTGGCCATCGACAACGGCGGCGAAGAGGACCGGGGCACAATCATTTGCGTGGCTCTGCCCTTTGCCAGGGCCAAGCATCTCCCGGGCGAGGGGGACGACGCGGACGCGGTTCAGGCCTCGCCGCATCCGGCTCGCATTCTGGTGGTCGAGGACGACCCGGTGTCCCTGGACGTGACCCGCCGCGCCCTGGACCGGGCCGGCCATACCGTGGTCACGGCCGAAAACGGCGATCAGGCCCTGGACCTGCTCGCCCGGGAACCCTTCGACCTCCTGCTCGTGGATGTGCAACTGCCGGTGCGAAACGGTCTGGATACCGTGGCGGCCTTGCGCCAAGCCAAAGACCTGGCCGGGGAAAACGCCCGTATTCCAGCCATCGCCATAACGGCCTACGCCATGGCCGGGGACAAGGAAAAAATCCTGGCCGCGGGCATGAACGCCTACCTGCCCAAGCCGTTGGACTTACGGGCCCTGCTCGTGCTCATCAACCATGTACGAAAAGCGCCCGGGCAATTCCCGGCCGGCGGTCCGGCCTGAGCCGATCCCCCAACCCCCGAACTCCGGTCTTTCAGTCGCCGGCCTCGTCGTCCGCGGCCTGGGCCGCAGCCATGGCCGCATCGGCCGCTTCCAGCACGGGCCGGCCGTGCACGATCTCCACCACCCGGCGCAAGGCGTCGCGGGGATTGGGATGGGCCAGCACGTTGCGCCCGATACAGGCACCGGCCGCGCCGGCGGCCATGGCCTCCTCGAGCATGGTGGCGAAGCGTTTGAAATCGGCCCGCGACGGTCCGCCGGTCACGATCACCGGCGCCGTGGAAGACGCCACCGCCCGGGAAAAACTGCGCGCATCGCCCGAATAGGGCACGCCCGTGGCATCGGCCCCGAGTTCGGCCCCGAGCCGGATGCAGTGGGCGATCAGGGTCGGGTCCATCTCGTTGACCACCCGGTCGCCCTTGGGCGCGATGATGGCGAACACCGGGGTGCCCAGGCCATGGGCCTCGTCCACCACCGCCCCGAGATCGGCCAACATCCGGTCTTCCAGCTCGTTGGCGATGTTGACCTGCACAGCCACCATGTCCGCGCCCAGGCGCAAGGCCTCGGCCACCGAGCACATGAGGCTGCGGGCATAGGGTGGCAGACAGTGGCGGGTGCCGCCCGAAAGCTGGCCCACGGCCAGCACGGACAGCGGCAGATCGGGCAGATGGGCCCGAAGCGACCCCTTGTTGAGCATAATGCCCTGGACCGGCAGCGCCGCCGCCATTTCGAGCAGACGCGGCAATTCCTCGATGCCGGCCAACATGCCCTCGCTGACCCCGTGATCCAGGGGGGCGATAACGGCCCGGCCCGTCTCCGGATGAAACAGTCTCGCCAGCTTGCGATCACTTCCCTGCATGGGTCCTCCCCTCGAAAACGCCCTGGATTATCGATCCGACCACAGGACCCGGTTCCCTTTCCGCGTGGCCAGCCCAAGGGGCAGGCCATCGTAATAAAGCCCGGGACGGGCCGGCATGTCCTCGGCCGGCAGGCTCTGACCGGCCAAGAGCGCCTCGATACGGGAAAGCTCGGTCTCGTTCAAGCCCGCATCCGGCCGCCAAGGCGCCATGAGCAACCGACAGCGGGCATGGGGCCGCAACACCCCGGCGCGCCACATGCCCAGGGGAAAGCCCTGGAAACGCAAGCCCGCAGGCAGAATGGCCGCTGCGGCCGGCAATAAAAAGACTTTTTCGCCAAAGGCCCGCAGCACCGCTCCCGGCGGCAGCCCCGCCGGATCGCAGCCAGCCCCAAGCAGGGCCGCCTCGGGCACCGGTGTGCCGGGCAACTCCCGCCGCGGTGGCGATGCCGGCCCGGGCGCGCCTGTTTTTTCGAAACGCGCCATGTAAAAACCCTGGGCGGCCGAAGCGGCCCCGTCCACCCGCAACACGCCGGAGATATCCGACCGCCACGGCGCCTCGAACACGAAACCCGGCGGCGGGTCCAACGGCACGGCCCGAAGGGGCAGCGTATCCAGGGCGAACCGGGTCTGGTCCTCGTTTTCGGCCACGTTGGTGGTGCAGGTGGAATAGAGAAGCTTCCCGCCCGGGGCGAGGAGCCGGACGGCCGTGGCCAGAAGCTTGCGCTGCAAGGCCAGCAAGGGCGCCACCTTGTCGCCGTGCCAGATGGCGGCGGCCTGGGGATGCTTGTCCAGGGTGCCCCAGCCGCTGCACGGCGGATCGAGCAGGATGTAGTCGAAGGCCGCCTCGGGCAGGTACGGGGCCAGGTCGGTCTGGGACACGGTGGCGGCCTGGGCCAGGTTTTCCCGGAAAAGCGTCTGGCGCAAGGTGGCCAGCCGGTCGGGCGAGGGTTCGTTTCCGACCACGAAGCCGGAGGTGCCGACGAGCTGGGCCAGGAAACCGGTCTTGCCGCCCGGG
>JAWRKJ010000089.1:0-3127 GCA_040307025.1 Desulfovibrionaceae bacterium
CTTCCTCCAGCCCCCTCCCTGTCTACAATTCCACGCCCGAGGCGCGGGTGGCGGCCATGCCGCCTTCGACGCTGCGCACGTCGTTGAAGCCCATGTGGACCAGGGTGACCAGGGCCTCGTAGGACCGGGCGCCGGTATTGCACATGAGCACGATTTTCTTGTCGCGGGGCACTTCGGCCAAGCGTTCGCGCAGTTCTCCCTGGGGGATGTTGTGCCAGCGGTCGGGATGGTCTTCCACGATCTTGCCGGCATCGCCCCATTCCCGGCAGTCGAGGAAGTAGACGTCGTCCCCGCCGTCGCGCCACAGGGATTCGAACTCGGACACGGTGAGCCCCTTGTTCTGGCCGGTCAGGATGTTGTCGGCGGCGTTTGCGAGGGTGTTGAGGATGTCCATGGCCGAGGCGAACGGCGGCGAGTAGGCCACTTCCACGTTGGAGATGTCCGACACGGTGGGCTTGTGGGGGAGCAGGGCGGCCACGGTGTTGATTTTGCCGACCAGCGCGTCGCCCGAGGCGCCAAGGCCCTGGACGCCGAGCACGCGCCGGGTGCTGCGTTCGGCCACGAGCTCGAGGCTCATGAGCTGGTGCTCGGGGTAGAAGTGGGCCCGGTCGACCATGGTCACATGGGTGGCCACGGCGTCGATGCCGGCCCGTTTCGCCCCGGCCAGGGTCAGTCCGGTGCCGGCCGCGCCGAGGTCGAAAAGTTTCACGCACCACGAGCCGACCACGCCCGGAAAGCGCGAATCCCCGCCGGCCAGGTTGTCGCCGATGACCCGGCCCTGGCGGTTGGCCATGGACCCGAGCGGCAGGAACATGGGCTGGTCCGTGACCAGGTTTTTCACTTCCACGCAGTCGCCGCCGGCGAAAATGTCCGGATCGGACGTGCGCATGGTGGTGTCGACGATGATGCCGCCGCGCGCCGACACGTTCAGCCCGGCGTCCTTGGCGATCTGGGAATTGGGGGTCACACCCACGGACACGATGACCAGATCGGCCTCGATGCTGCCCTTGTCCGTGACCACGCGCGCGACCTGGCCGTCCTCGCCCTCGATGCGGGCCACCTGCTCGCCCAGGCGGAAGACGACGTCCTTGTCCTCCATGTGTTTCTGGGCCATGCGGGCGAGCCCCGGGCTCGTGACGCCGGGCAGGATCTGGTCGAAGAGCTCCACCACGGTCACGGGCAGGCCCCACATGTCGGCAAAGGCCACGGCCATTTCCAGGCCGATGAAGCCCGAGCCGATGATGACGGCCGAATTGACGCCGCCGGCCGCGACCTTGTTCTTGATGGCCTCGGCCGCTTCCAGGCAGTCCACGGTATGGACGCCGGCCAGGTCCAGCCCCGGGATGGGCAGGCGGCGGGGCGAGCTGCCCGTGGCGATGACGAGCTTGTCGTACGGAATGGCCTTGGTTTCGCCGGTATCCAGGTTGCGGGTGACGACGGTTTTGGCCGCGCGGTCGATGGCCGTGGCCTCGGTCCGGGTGAGCACGTCCACGTCCTTGACGTCGTGGAAGAATTCCGGATTGCGCAGCATGTGGAAGGCCGTGGATTGCAGGGCCGTGGATTCGCTGATTTCGCCCGAAACATAGAAGGGAATGCCGCAGCCGCCGTACGAGATGCGGGCGCCGCGATCGAGCATGGTGACTTTGCTGTCCGGGGAGAGCCGTTTGAAGCGGCAGGCGGCCTTGGGGCCGAGGGCCACGGCACCGATGATGACGACCTGTTGTGGCATGATGGGTCCTTGCGTTTTGTGGCGCTACCCGCGAACTGGCCGGGCTGCGTCGTGTTGCGTCGTAGCGTGAATCAGAGGGATCGAGTCGGAAACAGGGCTGTCGCAGATCTGTTCCAGGCTTTTGCACCGCATGTGAAATTCTGGATAAGTTAGCGCACTGGCCGGTCATGTCAATGGCCGCCCCTTGCCGCGAAGGACCGCCGGCGCTACCTTCGGCGCCAGCAAGGAGGCTCGGGTGCAGGAAACGCGCGCGGGAACCGTATGGATCGTGGCCACGCCCCTGGGCAATGCCCGGGACCTTTCGCCCCGGGCGGCGGAAGTGCTCGGCGCGGCCGGGGTGGTCCTGGCCGAGGACACCCGGCGCACCGGGCTTTTGCTCAAAACCCTCGACATCACGGCCAACCGGCTGGTCAGCTTTCACGAGCACAACGAGGAGGACCGGCTGCCCCAGGTCCTTGCCTGGCTGGCCGCCGGCGAGGACGTGGCCCTGGTCTCGGACGCGGGCACGCCGCTTCTGGCCGATCCGGGCTACCGGCTGGTGCGCGCCGCCCGGGAGGCCGGGTACGCCGTGCACCCCGTGCCAGGCCCGTCGGCCATCCTGGCCGCCTTGTCCGCGGCCGGCCTGGCGCCGTATCCGTTTTCCTTTCTGGGCTTTCCGCCCCGGGCGGCCTCCGAGGCCCGGGAGCTTTTCGCCCGATTCGGGGCCACCGGGGCGTCGCTCGTTTTTTTCGAGCGCAAGAACCGGCTGGCCGACACCCTGGCCGTGGCCCTGGAGGCGCTGTCCGACCGGGACTGCGTCATCTGCCGGGAACTGACCAAGACCTTCGAGGAGTTCTTGCCGGGACGGCTGTCCGATTTTGCCGGCCGAGACCTCGAGCTGCTCGGCGAGGTGACGGTGGTTGTCGGCCCGGGCGAGGCGCGGCGTTCCGGCGAGGCGGAGGTCGCGGCCGTGCTGGCCGAGGAGGCCACCCTTGGCGGCAAGCCCAAGGATGTGGCCAGACGGGCCGTTTCGCGGCTTTCGGGATGGACCGCAAAAGAGCTTTATGCGATGGTATTGCGGCAGCGGACAGACTGATCCCAGTGGAGGGAAGCCGATGGCCCAAGGGCTGGGCGCGCCGAGGGAAGCCTACTGCGTTTTGGACAGCGAGGAACGGGACTATCTCGTCGGCGTCGTCGGCGCCGGTCCCGGTTTCGATACGATTCTCGAAATCGTGGCCGGCGAGGAATTCCGGGAATTTTTGCCGCCCATGCGTCTGGCCGGGGTGGCGGGGCTTGAGCTCGGCGATCCCAGGCGGGCCTCACCGCTTTTGCGCGGGGTGCCGTTTTACGCCGGCCACCGCGAACTGTTCGCCGACAATCCGCACATCAATCTGGTGGTGGAGCTGGGCAGCGGCCTGG
>JAWRKJ010000090.1:0-3789 GCA_040307025.1 Desulfovibrionaceae bacterium
CCCCCCCCCCCCCCCCCCCCCCCCCCCCCCCCCCCCCCCCCCCCCCCCCCCCCCCCCCCCCCCCCCCCCCCCCCCCCCCCCCCCCCCCCCCCCCCCCCCCCCCCCCCCCCCCCCCCCCCCCCCGCCGGAGGCTTCTCCCCCACCATGAGCCCGCGCCCTAGCGGGCGCGGAAGGCGTCGGCGGTGATACCGTATTGTTTGAGCTTGGCGTAGAGGGTGGTGCGGGAGATATTGAGCAGGGTGGAGGTGCGGCGGAAGTTGCCGCCGGTTTCGCGCAGGGTTTCGAGGATAAGCGCCTTTTGGATGCGCTTGAGGGACATGGTTGTCTCGCCTTGGCGGGTATCTTGGCCCTTGACCAGGGCGGTGACGATGTCCTGGGGGAGCTGGCCCACGTCGATGACATCGGTGGTGGCCACGTTGACGAGGCGTTCGATGAGGTTTTCCAGTTCCCGGACGTTTCCGGGCCAGGAGTGGGCGGCCAGGGCGGCCAGGGCCTCGGCCGAAATGGTGATGTCGCGTTTGCCCAGGGACTGGAGAAACTTGTCGAGAAACACCCGGATGAGCAGGAAAATGTCGTCGCCCCGGTCGCGCAACGGCGGTACGACCACGCTCAACACGTTGAGCCGGTAGTAGAGGTCGCCGCGGAAGGCGTCGTTTTTCACGGCCTGGGCCAGATCCTTGTTGGTGGCGGCGATGATGCGCACATCGATGCGCTTGGCCTGTTTGCCGCCCAGGCGCGTGACCTCGCTTTCCTGGAGCAGGCGCAGCAGGCTGACCTGGGCTTCCAAGGGCATTTCCCCGATTTCGTCGAGGAAAATGGAACCACCGTCGGCCAGCTCGAATTTGCCCGGGCTGCCTTCCTTGAGGGCGCCGGAAAAGGCGCCGGACACATAGCCGAACAGTTCGCTTTGGACCAGGGTCCGGGGCAGGGCGCCGCAGTTGACCACCACGAAGGGGCCTTTGCGCCGGGTACTGCCGTTGTGGATGGACTGGGCGAAAAGTTCCTTGCCCGTGCCGGACTCGCCGAGAATGAGGGTCGTGGCGTCGCTTTGGGAGGCGATCTGGGCGAGCTTGATCGCGTCGCGGATGGCCTTGGATTCGCCGACGATGTGGTCGAAGGAATAGACCGCCTTGGCGCCGATGACCTGGGCGGCGTATTTGCGCATGCGCCGGGTCTCGCGCAAGGTCAGGATGATCCCGCCGCCTTCGGTGAACGGCGCGCAGGACAGGGCGCATTGGAGCATGCCGTTGCCAAGCGAAATCGTGGTTTCGCGGTCGTGAAAGGTCTGGCGCCGGCGCAAGGCCGCACTGAGCACGTCGCTTGGCCGGTCGAATTCCCGGATGTTTTTCCCCACCACGCCGGCATCCACCTGGAGCATCTCGCAGGCTTGCCGGTTGATGGTGAGGATGGCGCCGTCGCCGCCGAGCACGATGACGCCGTCGTCGAGCAGTTCGAGGATGACGCGCTGCTGGGAGAGCAGGGCGCGCAACCGGATCTGCTCCTCCACGGCGTGGGCGGCGGCCTCCACCAGCCCCAGGGTGTGCTGGTGGAAATTCTCGGTGAAAATGGCCAGGTTGAGGGCACCGATGAGCCGGCCGGCGCTGTTGATGATGGGTGCGGCGGCGCAGCTCAAATAATGTAGAGAGGCGTTGTAGTGCTCAGCGGCGATGACGTGGACCGGGCGCTGCTCGAAAATGCACAGTCCCATGCCGTTGGTGCCGAGGGTGCCCTCGTCGCACCGGCGGCCGGCCTCGCCGTAGGGGACACTTTTGAGGTCCTGGGTCGTGGCCGAGACGTGGAGCACGAGTCCCTTGTCATCGACCAGGGTGACCACGCTTTTGGACATGTGGATGGACAGGACGAGTTTGTCCATGAGCAGCTTGGCGCTTTCCACCAGATCGTGGTTGTGCTGCACGGCTTCGCGCAGCACGCCGAGGTCGATGGGATACAGGTCGATGCCATGGCTCGGGAACCCGGCTTGGCGACAACGTTCCCAGGAGCGCAGGATCATGGGGCGCACCAGGGAGATGTCCACGGAAAGTCCGGCCTGGAACCGTTCCCATTGCCGGGCGACGCTGGCCCGATGGCTGGCGGACAGGGGGGCGAAGACGGTCGTTTCCATGGTAGAAGTCCGCGCGAGGTTGCACCCCGGCAGCGATGGATGGCCAGGGTGTCGCGACCGGTTGCGGATGGCCGCGCGGTCAAACCCTACCAAAGAGCGGCCCGGACGACAAACCGTCCGATCCCGGATCAGTTCCTGGTTCCGGCCCGCAACCAGCGCTTGCGGTAAAAGACGAATACCAAAAATGCGGCCGTGACCGCCATGAGCCCGGTCAGGGCGGCCAGACCCCAGCTCGTGGACCGGAAGGGTAAGTTATCGAAATTCATTCCGTAAAAGCCGACCAGGAAATTGAGCGGCAAAAAAATCGTGGCCACCAGGCTTAAGTACTGGCCCACGGCGTTCATGCGCAGTTCCGCCTTGGTCATGGCCAGGCCGACCATTTCCGAAAGCATCTCCCGCAAGGTCTCCACGGCATCGAGCACCTGGTAGATGTCCTGTTGGATGTCGCTCCAAAGCAGGGCCGAGGCCGGATCGTTGCCGTCGGCCGCATCCTGGGCGAACCGGCCGAGCACTTCCCGCAACGGCCACAGGGAGCGGTGCAGGAACAGCACTTCGCGCTTGTAGCGGTAGACTTCGAGCAGGGTTTCGCCGCTGGCGCCGGCCAGGATGTCCTGTTCGAGCTCCTCGACGTCCTCGGCCAGCCGTCCGAGCGTCAGGATGTAGTCGTCCAGGATGGCCGTGACCAGGGCGTGGGTGAGGTGCTCCTGGCCCCGGCGCAGGAGTTTGCCCCCGCCCTTGGCCAGCCGGGTCGCCACCGTATCCCACAGGTTGGTCTCGCGTTCCTGGAAGGTGAGGACGAAATCCTGGCCGGACACGAGGCAGACCTGCTCGGCCAGGATGCGCCGGTGATCGGCGTCGTAGTCGAGCAGGCGCATGAGCAAAAAGACCAGCTCCTCGTAGTCCTCCAGGACCGGCCGGCGGCCGGAATCCAGGATGTCTTCCACGAGCAGGGGATGGAGCCCGAAACGCTTGGCCACGGCCCGCACGAAATCCGCGTCGTGGATGCCCACCACCCGGATCCAGTTGATACGGCCGGGCAGGGTCAGGCTGTCGCCCTCGGCCAGGGTTTCGTAGCGTTTTTGGGTCAGGCCGCCGTTGTCGCAGGCGTAGACCACAAGAGAGGGCGTGAAGGCCGGGTGGGCGGGAAAGGGGGAATCCTCGGGCGCCAGACCCTTGGCGGCCAGGGAGGTCTTTTTGAAGCGGTCGAGCATGCCGGGGCTCCTTGGCAACGTGGCCGTCGGGGAGGCCGGAGAGCCTCCCCGGGCGGATGCCAGTGTAGCCGCGCCGGCCCCCGGTCGCAACCGCCTAGGATTGCAGCAGGGAAAGGAGCGGCCCGAGCAGGGCGCAGCCGACCCCGGCGAGAATCATGACCAGTCCAGCCACGGCCTCTTCCTCGGCCCCGATCTCCCGGGCCTTGGCCACGCCGGCGCCATGGGCGCCCATGCCGAGCATGGCCCCCCGGGCAAACGAGGAACGCAGCGGCAGCACCGAAAGCAACACGCTGCCGAGGGACGCCCCGATCACCCCGGTGGCGATGACGCACACCGCGGCCAGATCCGGCGAGCCGCCCACCTCGGAGGCAAAGGCCATGGCAAAGGGCGTGGTGAAGGAGCGCGGCAGAAGCGACAGGCGCATGACACGCGGCAGATCGAGCCAGCCCGACAGCA
>JAWRKJ010000091.1:0-8228 GCA_040307025.1 Desulfovibrionaceae bacterium
TGTCCATGTGCTCGCCGACCCCCATCTTGCCCAAAGCGTAGACGGCCATGAGCCGATCCATGGGGTCGGGGCTGGCGAAAAGCTCACGGAACCGCAGGTCCAGGCCTTCGCCGCCGATGGCCACGCAGGCCTCCAGCGCAGCCTCCTTCACGGCGTCGGAAGGATGCCCCAGCAACTCGAAAATACGCTCTCCGGCCGCCTCTACCCGCATCTTGCCGCCCAGGAAGGCCAGGGCCTCAAGGAGCAGCCCCTCGTCGTCCCTGTCGAGCAGGCCCAGAAAAAATTCCACCGCTTCGGCACCGGCAATGGCGGCCAGGGTTTTGGCGGCCAGGGGCTGGTTTTCAGCGGACAAGCCGTCAAAGGCGTCCATGACCAGGGCAGCGCTCTCGGGGCCGTACAGCCGGGAAAGCACGTCCAAGGCGACCAGCACGTCCGGGGCCTCGCCCTGGCCCAGGGCCGCGCCCAGGGGTTCGCTCAGCCCGATCTCGCGCAGGGCGGCCACGGCATGTTCGTAGCGTTCCGGTTCGCCCTCCCGGTCCAGGCGCACGGCATGGTCCAGAATCGCCCGGGCGGCATCCTCGCCGCCCACCGAACCGAGCCCGGACACGGCCGCGTCCTGCACATCCTCTTCGTCATCGGCGATGGCGGCAAGCAGGTACCCGCGAAAGCGCTCCCGCTCGGCCGAACTCAGCAAGGACAAGGCCCGCCCGCCCAGGATGCGCACCACGGCCTTGACGATCTTGTTGCGCAAGACCTCGGGCGAAGCTTCCATGCGCCGCAGGAGCAAGGGCACTGCCTTGATGTTGCCGATCTCGCCGAGGGCGTCCACGATCATGGACGCCACGAGATCGGAGCTTTTGTCCAGGGCCTTGATCAGGGCGCCGACCGAGGACGCGTCGCGAATCTTGGCCAGGGCCTCGATGACCGCGAACTGGACCCATTCGTCGTCGCCGAGCGCCTTGCCCAGACACCGGGCCGCCTCGTGAAAGGCCAGTTCGCCCAGGCTCACCGCGGCCTGGTAGCGGACATTGACCTCCGGGTCCTTAAGCAGGGCCTCGCACAGGGGCTCGACCGCCAGCCGACTGTCCGTG
Organism: Desulfovibrionaceae bacterium; assembly: GCA_040307025.1. Taxonomy (GTDB): domain Bacteria; phylum Desulfobacterota; class Desulfovibrionia; order Desulfovibrionales; family Desulfovibrionaceae; genus Solidesulfovibrio. The sequence goes on from JAWRKJ010000091.1 coordinate 1,092, forward strand.
GAGCCCAGGATGTCCGAGGCGAAAATGCGGATATCGGGGTCCGTGTCGTGCAGCAACTCCAGGAGGGTGGGAAAATCCTGGGCACCCACGGCCCGCAGGATGTCCATGGAGGCGTTGCGCGTGGGGGCCTCGTCGGAACGCAGCAGCGGCTTGACCGCCGCCACCACTTCCTTGCCGCCGATTTTGCGCAGGGCCCGGTCGGCCGCCTCCTGCACCCCGAGGTTCTGGGAGCACAACAATCGAGCCAAGGACGGCACGGCCTCCAGGCAGCCCGCCTCTCCGGCCTCGTAGGCGGCGTCCCGCAACATATCCGGCTCGTGGCCGTCAAGCCTCTGGCAAAGCTCCTTGCAGTCCACCATGCCCGCGTCCTTGCCCGCCCCGGAGGGAGCGGTCATTTGTAGAGGTTTTGCAGAATGGCCTCGCCCATCTCGTCGATATCCACGATCTCGTCGGCCAAGCCGGCGTCCACGATGGCCTTGGGCATGCCGTAGACCACGCAGGTGAAGTCGGACTGGGCCAGGGCGCGTCCTCCCTTGGCCTTGAGGACACGCATACCATCCAGCCCGTCGCTGCCCATCCCCGTCAGCACCACGCCCAGGGCCCGGCGCCCAACCCCGGTAGCCACGGAATCAAAAAGCACAGAAGCCGATGGCTTATACAACGCTTCACTGGGTTCCGTCACTACCCGCACGTCGATCCGACTCACTTTTTGATCGATGCGCAGGTGCTTGCCGCCCGGGGCGACGTAGGCCACCCCGTGCTGGAGCCGTTCCCCGTCCTCGGCCTCCTTGACCGTGATGCGGCACACGCCGTCCAGGCGCTTGGCAAAAGGGCCGGTGAAGGCGGCCGGCATGTGCTGGGCAATAAGGATGCCGGCCGGGAAATCCTGGGGCAGGGTGGCCAGCACCTTTTGCACGGCCGGAGGCCCGCCGGTGGAAACGCCGATGGCCACGAGGTCGCGGGTCGGGGTTCCGGTCGGCACGGCAGCCCGGGTCTGCCGTTCGGCCGGGGTCTGGCGTTCGGCCGGAGCGGCGCCCACGTGCCGATTGCGGGCGGCCAGGAGCGCGCGCCCCAGATGGCCCTTGCGCCGGTGGGCGATGAGCTTGACCTTGGCCCGCAGGTCATCCTCGATCTTGACGATGTCCAGGGACACCTTGGAAAGCTGTTTGGGAATGAAATCCACGGCCCCGAGTTCCATGGCCTTGAGGGTGGCTTCGGCGCCCTCGGTGGTCAGGGAACTGACCATGAGCACCGGCCGGGGCATTTCCATCATGATATGACGCAACGCGGTCAGGCCGTCCATGCGCGGCATTTCGATGTCCATGGTGACCACGTCGGGCTGGTGGCGGCGGATCATTTCGAGTCCTTCCTCGCCGTCCCGGGCCGTTGCGACCACCTCGATTTCCGGGTCCTTGGCCAGCATGGTGCTTAAGGCCTTGCGCATGAATGCCGAGTCGTCGACCACCACTACCTTGATCACGAAGAACTCCTGGTTGCACCTGGATCGGAGCCGGTTTCCCGCCTCCGACCACGGACTGAGGGCGTGTCCCGCCGCGTCCGTCATGATTAGATGACTCCGGGCGTTCTGACAACCAACATTAGGGCTTGCCAAACCCCGCCAGATACCATAAAGACCTTTCTTCCACATCGGGATGTGGCTCAGTCTGGCTAGAGCGCTGCGTTCGGGACGCAGAAGTCGGAGGTTCGAATCCTCTCATCCCGACCAGACAATCCAAGGGGTTACAGCATACTATGCCGTAACCCCTTTTCTTTTGGATACGAAACGTTCACCGGGCCAGCCCGCATGCCCACCGGGCCACCTGGCCCGCGCCCCAGGTCGGGCCGCTCCAAATTTTCCCCCGGGCCACATCCCCTCCGCCAAACCGGGGGGGGGGAGCCGCTCACCCTTTCCCGTCGGACGCGCCCCGGTCCCCGCCCAGGCATTCCCGAGCCCGCTCCTCGGCCAGTCGCTCCATGGCCAGGGACAAGACCTCGAGCAGTGCTCCCAGATGGTTGCCGCAATAACATTCGATGCCTTCGGGACGTTCCTGGTCCACGGCCAGCCAGTCCGGCTGGGGAAAAAGCCGGGTCGCCTCATCCAGCCGTTGCTGGACCTGTTCGAGCAGGTCGTCGCCGTTCTGGGGGCGCAAGGCCGGTATCTCCAGAACCATGCGCAACTTCTCGAAAACGTCACGCAGTCGTTCCCAGCGATTCTGTTCTCGGCCAAAGGCGTCCCAAAAGGACACCAGGGGGTCGGCTTGCATGGTTCGGACTCCTTTGCCCTCGTGCGCCGGCCTTATAGCCCGCAACGGCGCGGATTGCCAGCTTCCCGGGGCCGGCCCGGACGCGGCGGCCGTGACAACGGCGGGCTTGCACTTTCGCCGCGACTGATTATCACTATCGCCATGAACAAGTCCGCCCCCAACCCCACCACGGTCCAGGTCCCGGTTTCCGGCATGCACTGCGCCGCCTGCTCCTCGCGCATCGAACGGGTCATCGGCCGCATGCCCGGAGTGACGGACATCGCCGTCAATCTGGCCGACGAGTCCATGCGCGTCTCCTTCGACCAGGGGCAAGTCGACCTGGACGCCATCGCGGAAAAAGTCGCCGGCCTCGGCTTCAAGCTCGAAACGCCCGAGCCGGCCCTGACCACGGTGGACCTGGCCATCGGCGGCATGCACTGCGCCGCCTGCTCCTCGCGCATCGAGCGCGTGACCAGGCGGCTGCCCGGAATGAGCGAGGCCACGATCAACCTGGCCGGGGAAACCGGCTCGTTCACCTTCGATCCGGGGAGGCTCTCCCGGCGGGAACTGCGTAAGGCCATTGCCGACCTCGGCTTCACCACCGAGCCCCTCGGCGCCGGGGATGATCGCTTCACCACCCGCCAGCACCAGGCCCAGGAGGAACTGCGCCGCCAACGCCGGGAACTCATCCCGGCCCTGTGTTTCGGCGGCGCCTTGCTGGCCGTGTCCATGGGCCACATGCTGGGCCTGCCCTTGCCCGGCTTCCTGCACCCCGAAACCGCGCCGACCACCTTCGCCCTGGTCCAGCTCGTCCTGGTCGCGCCCATCGTCTGGCTGGGGCGCCGGTTCTACCGGGACGGTATTCCGGCACTTTTGCGCGGCGGCCCCAACATGGACAGCCTGGTGGCCGTGGGTACGGGCGCGGCCCTGGTCTACAGCCTGGCCAACCTCATCCTTCTAGTGATGGGTTCGGACCCGGCCGCCCGGGCCATGGACCTCTATTTCGAATCGGCCGGCGTGCTGCTGGCCATGATCTCGGTCGGCAAGTACCTGGAAGCCTCGGCCAAGTTCAAGACCTCGGACGCCATTGCCGCACTCATGCGCCTGGCCCCGGACACGGCCACCCTGATGGCCGACGACGGCACGGAAACCACCATCGCCGCCGCCGAGGTCGAGCCCGGGGACAAACTCCTCGTGCGCCCGGGCGAACGCGTGCCCGTGGACGGCGCGGTCAGCCGGGGCGAGTCGCGCGTGGACGAGTCCATGCTCACGGGCGAGCCCATGCCCGTGGCCAAACGGCCTGGGGATGCCGTCACCGGCGGCACCCTCAACACCACCGGCGCCCTGGTCATGGTCGCCTCCCGGGTGGGCGAGGACACCACCCTGGCCCGCATCGTGACCCTGGTGCGCCAGGCCCAGGGTTCCAAGGCGCCCATCGCCAACCTGGCCGATACCGTGAGCTTTTATTTCGTGCCCGTGGTCATGGCCGTGGCCGTGGCTTCGGGGCTGGGCTGGTACCTGCTCGGCCAGGCCGACTTCTCCTTTTCCCTGCGCATTTTCGTGGCCGTGCTCGTCATCGCCTGCCCGTGCGCCATGGGCCTGGCCGTGCCCACCTCGATCATGGTCGGCACGGGCCGGGGCGCGCGGCTCGGCATCCTGGTCAAATCCGGGGCGGCCTTGCAGACCGCCGGCGCCGTGGACACGGTGGTCTTCGACAAGACCGGCACCCTCACCCACGGCAAGCCGGAACTCACCGACATCGTGCCCCTGGACGGGAGCGCACCCGAAGCGCTCCTCGCCCTGGCCGCCGGCGCCGAGGCCAATTCGGAACATCCGCTGGCCCGGGCCGTGACCGCGGCGGCAAAAGCCAAAAGCCTGGAGACGGCAACGCCCGAAACCTTCGAAGCCGTGCCCGGCCGGGGCGTGGCCGCCACCCTGGACGGACGACGGGTGCTGATCGGCACCCCGGAATACCTGGCCGAACAGGGCGCGCCCCTGGACGCGACCGCCATGTCCTCGGTCGCCGGCCTGGGCGGGGCCGGCAAGACCGTGGTGGCCATGGCCGTGGACGCGCGCCCGGCCGCCCTGCTCGCCATCGCCGATACGCCCCGGCCCGAAGCCGCGACCGTGGTGGCGGCCCTGACCCGGGCCGGACGCCGGGTGGTCATGCTCACGGGCGACGCCGCGGATACGGCCCAGGCCGTGGCCAAAAGCCTCGGCATCACCGAGGTGGTGGCCCGGGTGTTGCCCGAACGCAAGGCCGCCGAAGTCACCCGCCTCCAGGCTGACGGCCTTACCGTGGCCATGGTCGGCGACGGCATCAACGACGCCCCGGCCCTGGCCGCGGCCGACCTCGGCGTGGCCATGGGCTCGGGCATCGACGTGGCCGTGGAGTCCTGCGACGTGGTGCTCATGCGCAACGACCTCACGGGCGTGCCGGCGGCCCTGGCCCTGTCCCGGGCCGTCATCACCAACATTAAACAAAACTTGTTCTGGGCCTTTGCCTTCAATACCATCGGTATCCCGGTGGCGGCCGGCCTGCTGCACATCTTCGGCGGCCCGACGCTGAACCCCATGATCGCCGGCACGGCCATGGCCCTAAGCTCCTTTACCGTGGTCACCAACGCCTTGCGCCTGCGTTTTTTCACGCCCCCATCCCTGCGCGCCTAGCCCCCGGCGGCCTGGGCAACCGGGCCGCCGCCGCAACACGACCGTTTTTTTCCTTTCCGGACAGGACAAACATGAACAAAACTTTCATCGTCCTGTAATCTTGGCAATTTGGAAAAGCATTGCCCCCTGGCCCGAGCTGGTCTAGACTGAGGCCTCCGTATCGATGATCCCAACCGATCGCGATGAGAACCCGACAGAGCAAGGTGGTGATATGCCCCGCATGTTTCGTTACGTATTTGTGCTTGTCTGCCTGACCATCATTGCCTCGGCCTCCCCCGGCATCGCCGGTGCCTATACCGTCCAGGCCGGAGACACGCCGGTCAGCATAGCCAAGAAACACGGCATCAGCGTCGAGGAACTCCTCAAGGCCAACAAGTCCGTCAAACCCACCAAGATTCGCGTGGGCCAGACGCTCAGCATCCCCGGGGCCGCCGGAGAAAAGGACACCAAGAAACATCCGGAGGGGCAGGCCAAGGCCGGTCACAAGACCGAACAGCCAGCGACCAAGGAACGCGCCAGCGAAACCAAGGAACGCGAATCCAAGACCCAGGCCACGGCCAAGGCCGGCACCCATACCGTTAAAAGGGGCGAAACCCTGGGAGAGATCGCGTCCAAGTTCGGCGTGAGCGTCAGCGACATCCTCAAGGCCAACAAGGGCCTGGACGCGCGCAAGATCAAGGTCGGCCAGGAGCTGAACCTCCCCGGCTCGGCCAAGGCCGAAAAAGCCGCCGAACCGGCCAAAGCCCCGGCCAAGGCCGAAAAAGCCGCCCCCGCCAAGGAAAAGGAATCCACCAAGACCTACACCGCCCATCGGCGCGACACCCCGGCAACGGTGGCCCGCAAGCATCATATCAGCGTCAAGGAACTCGCTCGGCTCAATCCCGACATGGGACACAAGCTCCATTCCGGCCAGAAGCTCACGGTGCCGGCCGAAAAGGCCCGCAACGCGGCCGAAGAGCCCGCCCCGGAGGCCGAACCCGAAACCCCGCCCCAGGCACCGACCCGTCCTGCCGCCACGCCGCCGGCTGCTGCCGCCCCGGTGACGACTCCAGAAGCCGCTCCCGAGAAGCCGGCCAAGCCCGGCCGAACCACGCCCAGCGAAGCCGCCACCCCGTCCCTGCCCGACACCAAGGAAGTGGCCGAGGCGGAAATCCAGTTTGAAAAAGGGATCGAGTTCGGCAAGCAGAACAAGTTCGCCAAGGCGGTGGACAGCTTCGACAAGGCCATCAAGCTCAATCCCGGCCGGGCCGACTATTATGCCAGCCGCGGTCATGCCAATTACTACATGAAGCAGTACAACAAGGCCATTGATGACTACACTCGGGCCATCGAGAAAAACCCCAACTTCGCCCTGGCCTATTCCATGCGCGGCCTCAGCCGGACCCGCTCCGGCAAGTATCCCCAGGCCATCGAGGACTTCAACAAGGCCATCGCCCTTGGTCCCAACGAGGCGGATTACTACAAGGGACGCGGTTTCACCTACCTGCACCTCAAGCAGTCCGGCCCCATGTGCCAGGACTACAAAAAGGCCTGCGACCTGGGCGACTGCGAACTGCTCGAAAGCGCCCGCAAGGAAAAAGCCTGCCCCTAGACCCAGGCGACCCCCAATACAATCTGAGCCCGGCTTCGGCCGGGCTTTTTGTTTTCGGAGGTTGCTTTCGTGCGGGAGGGCCGTTTTCGATCAAGTCACTGCGTAAGCGATAATCCATACCACTTCCTGCCGCACATTTTCCCCGATCGGGTCCGCAGGCGCAGCATAGGCGAGATTGGCGACCGGGCAAAGCGTTTCGCCAGCGCCGTTTCGCCGGGATATTTCAGACCTCCGGCTTGACATCACGAAATCGAAGGCCAATCCTGCGCAGTGCTTGAGGGATTACTGGCGCATGGTCGACCGGTCCGCCAACGGCCGGGTATGCTGTACGGTCCGTCAAACAAGACGCGAGCGACCATGACTGTTTTTTGCCGAGGCCCGATCGCGAAACCCTTCGAGGTCAGTTCAGGAGGGGGACGTCCCGGGGCAGGGTGCCCCCGGACGCAGGGAGCCCGTTATGAAAAGTCGCAACATGTCCGTGGCGTTGCTTGCAACCATCCTGCTGCTTGCCTTTGGCGCCTGGGTGACGCTGTTTTTCCAGGGGACCGGGACGACCACACGCGTCCCCGCCGCCACGACAACCGCCAAGGCGCCGGCGACCACCGCTCCGGTCGCGTTCAATCCCCCGAATCT
>JAWRKJ010000092.1:0-5360 GCA_040307025.1 Desulfovibrionaceae bacterium
GGGATAGATCGGGTATTCGCCCTCGCACCAGTTGCGAACCTTCATATTGTCGGTGTCGTAACCAAAAGCGCGCAAGCGGCCGATGCTTTTCGTTTCGCCGTCATATACGGCCTCGCGGTAATGGAACACGGCCCGGGCCGGCTTGACCGGGAATTTTTCCTGGTCGCTTTCACCGATGACGAGCCCCAGCCAATGGTTGTAGCCACGTCCCTCGCTTATTCCTTTGAGGCTGAGCGGCTCCTTTCCCGGCCCCTGGTCCCGGTATGGGGTCAGGGGGTGCCGCCAGCCGAGGCCGTAGTTGTTGCCGTAATTGGTGGTCCAGAATCGGCGTACGAAGACGGTGTGCGGCTGGCCGCAGACGGGACAGGCCGCGGCTTGAGCTTCCTCGTCCGGCGCGAGCAGAATGCGCCGGGGCATGCCCCAGTAGTGGTGCAGGAAGTGGGCGGCCGCACGGTGGATTTCGCTGCCTTCCTTGCGGCTGAGATGGGTGGGCGCGGCCCAGGGGAAGACTTTGTCCGGGATGACCTCCGGTTCGCGCGGGAGCGGGGCCACGTCCTTGGCTGTCAGCGGCAGCACATTGCCCCAGACGGTTTCCCAGAGGGTGTCGCCGATGACAAGGGTGGTCAGCGGGCCGCCGCCCCGGATGGAGACGCGGTAACCGACGCCGCCGGAAGGTGCGTAGGCTTGCATGGTCGCCAGGGCCGCGGCGGCACAGGCCGGGCAGAGTTTCTCCGGCGGCTGGTCGCGCTTGATGAAGAAGTCACCGTTGTGTTTCGTGGCGTTTTCGCCGGGCGTGTCCATGAGCAGCGCGGCAATGGGTGAGGGCGTTTTGGCTTCGGCTTCGGTGATGGTCAGGTCTTGCAGGAAGAGCGGCCGCGGGCCGAAGAGGTTGAAAAAGGGGAGCAGGGGGGCCACGGCGGCCTGGAGCGTTTCGGGGGAAGGCGGCTCCTTGAAGCCGCGTTTCCAGGCCTTGTCGTTTTCGGGGGGGAAGGCGGTCTGCACCAGGCCGATGAGCAGTTCGAGCAGCGCGCCCTTGAAATCGGGGCGCGGCGTGTCGATGTCCACACAGGGCGGATCGGAGTCGGTGATGCGCCAGGGCGCAATCCGGTCCGCTGATCCGTCGTCCCGGCGCACCGGAATCCAGTTTTCGGACAGGAGATTGAACGGATGCATGATGGTAACGCTCCGTTGGTTAGGTTTGTCTATACATCTACACGGCAACAAAAGAGAAGGCCAGCCCGGGCGGTGGGATAAGGATACCGCCCGGGCGACGAGGGGTTAAAGGTATTGTAAGATGAAGAGCAGGACCAGACTGAGCTCGTCAAAAACCAGGACCACGATAAATAGACCCCGACGACGATAGCTTGTCATGGCTACCTCCTTGGCATGTAGCGCAACTGAATTGACTTCGCCAGGAGGCTTCTTTATGAAGAAGTTCTCACACAATCTTCGGAGCAATCCGAGCGAAGACGTCTTTCACTGAGCGCTGTTCGTGGAAGACGTTTTTCGTATATTGGATTATGATTTTGTGGGCAAGGACTTTTTTATTTCAAGTAACTCTTGCTACCTTTGATAAATTTAAACCCCAATTTCTTGGGGAACTTAACTTAAACATTAATACAAAAAGCCCTTGCTACCGGACCATCCCCGCGCAAGCGAGGAACAATGTTGCCTTCGTTCGTAAATAGGCCAACAGCCTAATACGGACGAAAAGTTATCCTTATTACGGGGGGTGAGGGATGTCAACTTATTGTTTTGATTTGCTATTGCTGGATAAACTCTAGCCCAGCCTGGTGCGTGTAGCGCAAATGCCCCCAGCCCGGCAGGGCGCAACGCCAGACGCCCGGTTCCTCGGTCTCGGCCAACGGCACGAGCGTCACCCAGCGGCCCGCGTCCGGCATGGTCGCGGTGAACGCCGCCAGCCGCTTTTGCCATGCGTCGTCGGGCGCGAGTTCCGCAACACGCCTGTAGGCCACCGAGACTTCCGACCGGGCGCAGCTGTGCGCGGTCATCTCCGGCCCGGCCCACAGTTCGAGCCCGTCGCCCACGACCTTGAGCAGCCGTAAGGTCACCGTGGGCTCGCCCAGGCGCGTGGGCACGATGCGGTCGTCGTACCAGCCGCCATCGGCGGCGCTTTCTCCGTACCCTTGCCAAAAATCCAGAGCATTGGCCTCGGCGAGGCTGTTTTCGGCGCAGTCCTTTCCCTTAGCCTTGTCCTCGGCGCCGGTAAGCGCGGCAGGGGTTGGCAGGCTGTCCTCGTCGTAGGCGCCTTCCACGAGCTCGCGGGCATCCCGAGGCAATTCGATGCGCTCCCGCGCCGCGAGCAGTGTTGCCGTTCGCCACAGCAGGTCATGGGCCGGGTAGACGAAAAGGCCCTTGCCAAGTTCCGCCTCGCCCCAGCCGAGGTCCGGCGCGGCATCCACACGAGGGGCGATGACGAGCATGGCCGGCGTCTCGAAGCCCTCCGGCCGCCAAGGGCGCTGATGGCGATGGCCACGCCCAGTCCGCTGGAGGATTAGTTCCATGGGCGCAAGCTCGGTGACAATAAAATCGCCATCGATATCAAGTGATTGCTCTGCGACCTGGGTTGCGACCAGGATTTTGCCGCGCCGCGATTCCGGCGTGGCGTCCTTGCCGAAAATGGACAGCACGCGTTTTTCGATGGCCAGCCTGTCGCACAGGGCAAAACGGGCGTGGAAGAGAAGCAGGTCGTCGGCCGGCAGACGAGCGGCGAGCCGGGCATGGGCGGCCACGGCCCGGTCCACAGTATTGCAAAAAAGGATGGCGCAGCCGCCGGCGGCATGGACGGCGGCCAGCCTGTCGTAAGCGCGTTCGACGCTGTCCGTCATCTCCACGGCGATGGAGCGGGTGTGCGTTTGCGGCAAGGGCGTTTCCCCGAAGACGCCGGAGGCAAGGCGCGTGGCCAGGGGCAGCGGCTTGTCAGTCAGCCGGGGCGTGTCGTAGCCGGCTCCCTCGCAAAAGGCCGCAGCCAGCCGCTGCTTGATACGACGGGGCAGGGTGGCCGAAAGCAGGATGGCGCTGCCGCCAAGGCCGGCATGAAAGGTGAGCAGGCGCTCAAGGAGCCGCGTGGTGTAAGGATCGTAGGCATGGACCTCGTCGGCGACCAGCACGTTGCGGCCAAGCCCGAGCAGTCGCAGACATTGGTGCTTGGCCGGCAACACGGCCAGCAGCGCCTGGTCGAGCGTGCCCACGCCGCAGGGAGCGAGGAGCGCCTTCTTGCGGTTGTCCGCGAGCCAGGCAGCGCAAAAGGCGCCGGCCTCCCGGGTGTCGTTACCATCCTCCTCGTCGCTGTCGCTGGGCTTGCCGTGCTCCAGGCCGATGCTGTCCAGAAACGCGTCGTTTATGCCGCGCGCGCCGTGGGCCAACATGAGCGACGGGGCGTCGGTTGTGGCTTCCTCGAAAAGCGCCCGGTACGAGGCCGCCAGCCGGGCATACATGCCGTTGGCTGTGGCCATGGTCGGCAGGCCGATATAGAATCCTTCGGCCGCGCCCCGGGTCATAAGGGCGTGGGCGGCGAGCAGGGCGGCCTCGGTCTTGCCCGCGCCGGTTGCGTCCTCGAAAATGAAAAGCTGCGGTCCGTTTCCTGTACCGGCCACGGCCAGGGCGTGGGCCTGGAGAGGCGTTGGGGCGTATTCCTTTTTGATATGCGGCAACAGCGTGTGAAACTCGCCTCCCCGTCGCGGCGGCGGACACAGTATGCCGCTGCCGTATACGGCGGTTCGGGCCTGGGGGAGAGCGTGGTCGGCATAATACTCGGCAAGGGGCATTGGGGTGGCGACGTAGGCAAAACCGCTGCCCGAGGCGATCCAGTCAGCCAGCACGAGAAGTCCGGCGAAAAGCCAGGATATGGGTTTGAAGCAGTCCTCGGCTGCGTCACCGTCCGGCAGGCGCAGCCCGGGTGGCAGGGTCAGCCGGACGACTGCATCCAGGAAGCGCTGGAGGGCCTCCACGGTCGCGGGGGGCAAACGCAGGTTGCCGTCGAAACCTTGCGGCGGTCGGCCATGGTGCCCGAAGGCAGCCTGGGCGAGCGGCCCAAGGATGTCGCGCGCCTCGTCCTGTGGCAGGGCGCGTAGCGCCTCGGGCCAAGCGCGGCGGATGGCCCTGTCGAAAAACAGGGCTTGGCCGAGGTGGCTGTGGTGCTCCCGATTGTAGAATCGCAATGGCTCGCCGCCGAGCAGGGTCACGAGGTCCGGGCGTTTGTGTTGGAAGGCCGGGCCGAATTTGCCGAGATCGTGGAGGGCGGCGAAGTAAAGGAAGAGCGCCGTGAGGTCGCCGGGCGCCATGTCCGGAACGAGGGCGCAAAGCCGGTCGTGCAGGTGTGTGTCCGCTTCGAGGATGTGGTGCGCCACGGCGGCCACGTCCAGGCAGTGGTAGACGAGCAGGTGATACGCGGCGTCCGTTTTGGAGGCTTTGCCCCAGTATCGGTACATGGCGTCCTGGCTTGTCGCTGGCATGGGTGGATGGCCGTGCTGCTTACGCTTTTCCGACGACGGTGTTGTGGCTCCCGCTCACTTGGGTGATTGAACTGTTGTCGCCGGCTTGGGCGGTTTGGTGCACGGACTGATCGATCTTCAGTTCACAGATGATGGCCTTGATTTCCGCCGCGAAGGTTGGGTCCTCGTCGAACAAGAATTCCAAGCGGCCGCGCACGGCTTTTTGCGCCTTGGCGTCGTCGGGTGACGCTTCCAGCTTGGCCAGGGTCTGGCTGGCGCCGGGGCCGTCCTTGGCGAAGCGGGCAGTAACGAGTTTCCAGAGTTTGGCGCCAGTTGTTTTGACGAGTTGGCTCACGCCGTCGGTCACGGGCTTGAGCAGCCCGGCCTTGGCGGCGACGAGCACGGCCAATGCGGTGTCGGTAAGGAGGGAATCCATGTCAGGCTCCTTCGTTTGCGGGAATATCGGTGGCGTCGTCCGCATCCTCTAAGAGGGCACGGACATGGGCGTCGGGGTCTTGTTGGAACATGGAGGAGGCTTCTTCCCAGGACATGCCATGGTGTAGGGAGAGCCAAGTGGTCATGGCGGTCGCGAAATAACTACCAAAGTATTCTGGTAGGCTTTGGAACAACGTCCAATAGATTGTTGCCGATTCCCTGGCGATCGTGAGCGCCTCTTGGCGCTGTCCGGCGTCGCTGAGGCTTAAAGCGAGGTTGTTGAGGCTTCCGGCCAGGTCCGGTCGAAAAGCGTCCGGGTTGGCGTCGGCCAGCTCGCGGCGTATGGCGACAGTCTCGGCTGCGATCTTGAGCGCCTCTTCGCGCTGTCCGACATCGCTGAGGCAAGCGGCGAAGTTGTTGAGGCTGCTGGCTAGGTCCGGTCGAAAAGCGTCCGGGTTGGCGTCGGCCAGC
>JAWRKJ010000093.1:0-6509 GCA_040307025.1 Desulfovibrionaceae bacterium
GACGGTCAGGGTCGGACATGGTACTTCTCCAGCAGAAGGGTGCGACCTTGTAGCGTCCGGGCGGCAAGGACGCAAGGCATGACAGATTGGTTACGAAACCGGCCGTTTGCCCACCGGGGCTTGCACGGTCCGGACACCGGTCCGGAAAATTCCCTGGCCGCGTTCGAGGCGGCCGTGGCCCGGGGCTACGGCATCGAGTGCGACCTGCGACTGCTGGCCGACGGCGGGGTGGCGGTTTTCCACGACCGTGAACTTTGCCGCCTGACCGACCGGACCGGGATGATCGCACGTCTGACCACCCGCGACCTTACTGCCCTGCGGCTCGGCGGTACGGACCAGTGCCCGCCGCTGCTCGAACAGGTTCTGGCCCTGGTGGCCGGCCGGGTGCCGGTTTATCTCGAACTCAAGGCCGAAGGGTCGCCCGAGCCCCTGGTACGGGCCGTGTGCGAGCGTCTGGTCGGGTATGCCGGACCGCACTGCCTGGCCTCCTTTGATCCCAGGGCCTTGGCTGTGACGGCGCGACTGTGCCCGGACCGCATCCGCTGCCTCATTGCGTCGGAACAAGCCGAAGTGTCCATGGCTTGGCCCAGGCGTTGCGTCCGGCGGCATCTTTTCCATGCCCTGCCTGCCCGACCCCATTGCATCGCCTACGACCTGTGCGGACTGCCCAATACGTCGCTGGCGTTCTTGCGGCGACTGGGACTGCCGGTTCTGGTCTGGACGGTGCGTTCGAGAGAGGATATGGACAAGGCCTTGCGCTACGGAGACAATATCGTTTTTGAGGGGTTTTCGCCCCCGTCTCCCGGCAACACGTAGGGGGCGGCCCGTCGAGGTCGGGCAAGCCCTGTCACAACCCAAGGAGTCATGATGGCTACTATATCCCGTTTCCTGGAAACCCATTTTCGCCACTTCAACGCCCGCGAGACCCTGGACGCGGCCAAGGCCTGGAACGATCTGCTCGCCAAGGGCGGCAAGATGTTTTTCACCATGGCCGGTGCCATGAGCACCTGTGAACTGGGCATTTCCCTGGCCGAGATGATCCGCCAGGACAAGGTCCATGCCATCAGCTGCACGGCCGCCAACCTGGAAGAGGACCTGTTTAACCTCTTCAACCACAACGAATACAAGATGGTGCCCGAATACCGCGACCTCTCGCCCGAGGCGGAGAAGGAACTTTATGACGCGGGGTTCAACCGGGTCACCGATACCTGCATTCCCGAAGGCATCATGCGCCAGGTCCAGCATCGCATTTCCAAGCTGTGGGCCGACGCCGCCGCCTCCGGGCAGCCCAAGTTCCCCTTCGAGTTCATGTACGCGCTGCTCGACCAGCCCGATATCGCCCAGTTTTTCCAGGTGCCCCGCGAACACTCCTGGGTGCTGGCGGCCAAGGAAAAGGGCCTGCCCATCTTCACCCCGGGCTTCGAGGACAGCACGCTGGGCAACATCTACTGCTCCGAGGTCATGCGCGGCCGGGTCAAGGACCACGGCGCCGTGCGTCGCGGCACCGAGCAGATGGAACTGCTTGCCCACTGGTACCAGGATCAGGCCAAGGCCGGCACGCCGGTCGGGTTCTTCCAGATCGGCGGCGGCATCGCGGCGGACTTTCCCATCTGCGTCGTGCCGATGCTCATCCAGGACCTGGAGTTGGAAGACACGCCGTTTTGGGCCTACTTCGCCCAGATCGGCGATTCCACCACGTCGTACGGCTCCTATTCCGGCGCGGTGCCCAATGAAAAAATCACCTGGGGCAAGCTCGATGTGGACACGCCCCGGTTCATGATCAATTCCGACGCAGCCATCGTGGCGCCGCTGATCTTTGCCTACGTGCTGGGCTGGTAGGAAAATAGTTCACAAGGACGGATCGTTGCTTTGCTTTTACAGGGAGAAGGCGTAATCGGAAATTGACTGCCAAAAACCGGCCGCCCGATGCTTCGGCGCGCTCGGGATACGGAAACGTCAACCCTGGAGGAGATCATGAGCAACTACACCGAGGCCGATTTGCCGGTAACCATCGACCATGAAGAGATGGTGACCCTCGGCGACGGCACGACCATCCGCTTCGAGACAAATGGCGAGGCCAAGGACATCTATGTGGGTGACGCCTTTACGGCCACGACCCAGCTCTTTCCCGAGTGCGACTATATAGTCGAGTCCAGCGGCAAGTCCTTCCAGGTGAAGGCGGAATTCGAAGACCGCATCACGGTGTCCAAGCTCTGAGACCCAGCGCCACGAAAAAGATTCGGGCCGGGAGTCCGCAAGACTTCCGGCCCTTTTGTTTTTTCGGGCGCCAAAGACGCAAAGGAGGTTTCTATGGTTCGTTGTCAACGCCAGGGCCCGGCTTACCGGGTCCTTTTTTCCAACGGGAAGTTCGAGGCTGCCTGCGATGCCGCGCCGGACAAGGGCGGTCAGGGTGACGGGTTTTGCCCCCATGAGCTGCTCGAAGCGGCCCTCGGTTCGTGCACGGCGGTCATCATCGACGCGGCGGCCCATGCCCGCGGCATCAAGCTCGATGCGATCAACGTAAACGTGACCCTGGATCGGGACGATCCGGCCGTGGCCGCCTATGTCTGCGAGATCGAACTCGTCGGCGACATCGATCCCGAACAGCGCAAGCGCTTGATGCGCGTGGCCCGGGCCTGCCCGGTGCGCAACACCCTGGCCCGGCGCGTGGAATTCCGCGACGTAGGCGGGCCGGTCTAGACCGGACGCCTTCTTATTGCCGCAGCTTGTCGGCGGCGATCAACCGCACCAGGATGACAATGAGGCAGGCGCACAGCACGCCCAGGGTCAGATAGCCGAAAAAGGCTTCCGAAGCGGCCAAAAGCCGCAGGTTTGGCGTCGGGACGCAATCGGCGCAACCGGTGTTGGTGAAAAGCGAGACGCTCAAGTAGAGACAATCCCGGAAGGACTCGGACACCCGGCCGTCGCACAGGATCTGGAAGGCCATGAATGTCCGGGCATAGCCGGCGATGACGCAAGCGGCATAGATCGGCAGGGAGACGGCCAGGATCACCAGACTGCGAAAGAGCACGAGCGACAGCAGGATGAGGGTCGGAAAGGTGATGGAAAAGGCGAAGGCCAGAAAAATCACCTGATCCGACGAGGTGGTCTTGGCCTGGCTCAAATAGACCAGATAGGCCAGAAAAGGCAGGGCCACGGCCAGGCCGATGGCCCCGATGATACCGCGTAGACTCATGTTGGCGACACGGACGGCTGGCAGGCCATGGGCTAGACCCGCACCGTCAGGGCGTTGACCAGGCGCATGAGCAGTTCCGGCCGGTTGTGAAGGTCGGAATTCTGCAAAAACACCCGGCGTTGCTGAAAACGATCGGCCAAGGTTTCGAGGTAGCGTTCGCGGTTGTCCACGGACGCGGGATCATAGAGCGCGCTATAGCCCGGGACGAGCTGTTCCACGGATTCCCGGGCCGGAATCTGGGCGCCAGGCAGCAGGTCCCAGTCCTGCCACTCCAGGCTGTCGAGCAGCAAGGCGGTCTGGAGGGTCAGGGAAGTCTGGAGCGGAATCTTGCGCAGCTCCCGGTCGGACGACTTCCAAAACCCCACCGAATTGAAAGCGTAGCCCACGGCGCCGGTCTCGAAGACGTTGAGAAACGATTCCACGTCCTTCCACAATTCATAGACCCGGAACGGATTGGCAAAGGGCTCGAAAACGAGTTTTTTAAGTTCGTCCTCGGACACGTTCTCGGCCAGATTGCGACGGGTCATGAGCGACGCGCCCATGGCCACGGCCAGGTGCCGGTCGACAAAGCGCACCACCGGCGGCAGGCAGGTGTCCTTCATGAGCCAGACCATGATGTCCGGGAAGGCGCAACGGTTGACGTAGGCGCCGAGCAGATCCCGGTCGATGAGCGCCCGGCCGTTGGGATTGCGCACGTCCTGCCCGAGCGGCACCACCTTGCCCTCGTACTCGGTCAGGCCCAGGTTCATGGCCGAAATCATGTAGCGCCAGTCCGGATGGCCCACGGGCCGGGAATCGGTCTTGTCGAACAGGGTCGGTTCCCAGACCCGGCAGACCTTGGCCTGGCAGTCGATCTGGAAGGCGTCGTCGTGGAGCACGACCTTGGAAAAGCCCGCCGGCAGGGTGCCGCCGTTGTCGTGGGAATTGGTATGGGAGGATTTGCCCGTGCCGGAAAGCCCGAAAAAGGCGATGGAGCGCTTGCCCTTGGCCGCAACCCGGGGCTCTTCGCAACCCGAAAAGTCGATCTCTTTGATCCCGCCGTGGCAGGCGGCCATGCGCAGGCGCATGCCCGAGGTCCAGGCCAGGGTCAGGGTGCCTTTCTTGCGCTCGCCGAAATAGCGCATGCCGAGGTTGAAGATGACGTTGGCGTCCTCGTCGACCAGGGCGAGCTGGGAACCGCCTTCGTTGTGGTAGTAGGGGTCGGTCGTGGTCCAGTGGTTGTAGCCGACCACCAGGATGTCGGGAATGAGCAGGCGGGGGCTTTGGCCGTAGACCTCGGCCAGCTCGGCAAAGGGCGTGAAATTGGCCAGCCAGTTGAACAGGTTGACCGCGTCGTCCTCGGTGGTCACCATGGTGGCCTTGAGCATGAGGTCCGGGTCGAGTCCGAGCACGGCCTCGGCCTTGATGAGCGGATACCGCCGCATGTCGTAGACGGCCTCGCGCAGATCGGCTTCGACCTTGCGCCGCTCCGGGCCGTCCATGCGGGTGTAGAAACGCCGGGCCTTGGCCGTGCGGCCGACAATGCGGCCATGGCTGTTGACCAGCACGGTCGCGCCTTCGGGCAATCCGAGGCGGGCGGCCGCCGGCGGATAAATCGGAAGGTCCGAGTCCATGACATCGTGTTGCCGCCGGGCCAGTTCGTAGGCTTCGGCAGCCGAGACCGTGCGCACGCGTTTGTCCAGACAAAGGGTCTGGGCAATGGAGCGCAGGGGCGGCATGTGCGTCATGTCGTCACGATAATAGTCGTGGCTGGCAAGGCTGGCCATGCATCCTCCGATCAATACCGTTGTGGCCTGCAAGCATACGCGGCCGAGAAATCAAGGTAAACCGTAATCTGCGGCCGATCAGCCGCGCCGTCCCGGCGTGAAGCGCTTGGGATCGATGCCGTGCTTTTTGACCTTGTAGTTGACCACGCGGTAGCTTTCGCGCAGGTCCCGGGCCGCCTGGTACATGTTGCCCCGGGCCTTTTTGAGGGCCTCGACGAGAAGTTCCTCCTCGAACTTGGCCACGGCCTCGCCAAAGGACAGGGACGGTTCCGTGCCCGAGGATTCCCCGGTCTGGAGCGTGGGCGGCAGATGGTAGGTGCGCACCACGGCCTCGTCGCACAGGGTGGCGGCGCGCTCCATGCTGTTGGCCAGCTCCTGGACGTTACCGGGCCAGTGGTACTGGTTGAGCAGATCAATGGCCGGGGTGGAGATGCGGCGCACGGTCTTGCCGGTGCGCAGGCTGTATTCGCTGAGAAAACGTTCGGCCAGGGGCAGGATATCCCCCATCCGGTCGCGCAGGGGCGGCACATAGATGGGAAACACGGACAAGGCGTAGTAAAGGTCTTCCAGGAATTCGCCCTGGGCCACGAGATCCTCCAGGGAGGCCTGGGTCGCGGCCAGGACCCGGACGTCCACGGCCACGGGTTTGTCCGCGCCCTGGCGCTGGATGACGCCTTCCTGGATAAGGCGCAGCACCGCGGCCTGGGCGTCCAGGGAGAGCTCCTCGATGTCGTCGAGCAGCACGGTGCCGCCCTGGCAGAGCTCAAACACGCCGCGCTTGGACCGGGAAGACTGGGAGCGTTCGCCCTTCTGGACGCCGAACAGCATCTCTTCCACGGCCTCGGCCGGCATGGCGGCGCAGCCGAGACGCTGGAAAGGCCGGCCACGGCGGTAGCTTTGGCCATGCAGGTACTGGGCCAGGGATTCCTTGCCCGTGCCTTCCTCGCCACGAAAGAGGATGGGCGTATTGGAACTGGCGGCCTGGGCGATCTGGCGCACCACGAGGCGCATGCTTTTGGACACGGCCACGGGCATGGTCGGAATCTCGGTCGCCGGCGGCTCCTCCGTGGGCGGAGCCGTGGTCCGGCGCCGGGAACGCGCCAATTCGTCGCGCAGGCGCAAGGCGGCATTGCCGAGCACCGCCCCGACCACGACCAGGAACTCCTTGTGCGCCTCCAGGAACACCTGGGGCGCCCGGGCCAGGTCCACGCTCAACGCGCCGATCACTCCCGAAGGCGAAGGCGACTCGAAGTCCTCCACCGTGCCGTCGGGATCGGGCGTGGTCACGGGCACGCAGACAAACGACAAGGTGGCCAGCTCGTCGGGCGGCCGGCCGAGGAAGTCCGGGTGGTCGCGCACGTCCTGGATGATGAGCGGCCGGCGCGAGCCCATGACCTGGCCCGTGGACAGGGGGCCGGGCGTGAAAAGCTGGTCGAGTCCCCGTTCCCGGCCGTGGGACAGGAGGATACGGGCGTTTTGCTTGGGCAGGTCGTGGATTTCCAGACTGGCCCGGCGGTAGCCCAGCTGGGTCACCAGGATGGCCAGGC
>JAWRKJ010000094.1:0-9602 GCA_040307025.1 Desulfovibrionaceae bacterium
GCTGGCGGATGGGGGCTTTTGCGTTGTGCCGGTTACGATAGCGTACTCGAAAGTGAAAATTTTGTACTCGCGCCCCTCCGGTTCGGCGGTGGCTGCCGCGCAAGTCCGATGGCGCCTGGCTTGGAGGGCTTGGCACGGGAAGTGCTAAGAGGGGCTATCGAGTGGTCGGGAATCGGCCTGGTTTTTTGCTGAAAAATAAATAATTACAGTCTGATACCGAAAACACTCCCAGAACCGAAAAGTACGATGCCAGGGCCGGTCCCCCGGTCCGGCGCAGACGACACAAGGGCGACGCCAACCGCCCACACCAAGGAGAAGGGGATACCATGTTCCAGATCGAAGAAGGACTTGCCGGCCTGTCCAGCCTCCCCCGCGTACGCGCCAAGGGCCGCTATCTCTTCGCCGGCGACACCAAGTTCTTCATCAAGGGCGTGACTTACGGGCCGTTCCCGGAGAATTCCCGGGGCGAACCCCTGCCCGAGGACGCCACCGTTATCCGCGACTTCGACCTCATGCGCCGGGCCGGCATCAATGCCATCCGCGTGTATTACGTGCCTCCGCGCCATTTCCTCGACCTGGCCGCCCAGGCCGGCATCCGGGTCATGGTCGGTATCCCCTGGCCCGAACATTTGTGCTTCCTCGACCAGTGGGAAGTGAAGGAAGAAATCCAGAAGACCGTGCGCGAGGCCGTTGCCGGGCTCGCCGGCCATCCGGCCATCCTGGCCTGGCTGATCGGCAACGAGATCCCGAGCCACATCGTGCGCTGGCATGGCGCCGGCAAGGTCGAGAAGTTCCTGGCCAAGCTCGCCGCCATCGTGCGCGAGGAAGATCCCGAGGGCATGGTCACCTACGCCAACTACCCTTCGACCGAATACCTGCGCCTGCCCTTTATCGACTTCCTGTCCGTCAACCTCTACCTGCACGACGCGAAGGCCTTCCGCTCCTACGTCAAGCGGTTGCAGAACGTGGCCGGCGAACTGCCGCTGGTACTCTCCGAGTTCGGCATGGACTCCATCCGCAACACGGAAGAACACGTGGCCGAGACGCTGTCCTGGCAGCTCAAGGCCGCCTTCGAGCTCGGCGTGTCCGGCACCATGGTGTTTGCCTGGACCGACGAGTGGTACACCGGCGGGCATCTGATCGAGGATTGGAAGTTCGGCATCGTCTCCGACGTGCGCAAGCCCAAGCCAGCCTACCAGGCCGTGGCCGACATCTACCGTCAGAAGCTGCCCATGCTGCCGCCCGATCCGCCGGCGATTTCCGTGGTGATCTGCGCCTACAACGCCGCGTCGACCATGGACGGCTGCCTGGCCTCCTTCGCCAAGGTCGACTACCCGGATTTCGAGGTCATCGTGGTCGATGACGGCTCCACCGACGAAACCGGCCCCATCGCCGACCGGCACGCCGCGGCCGCGCCCTATATCCACGTCATCCACCAGCCGAACCTGGGCCTGTCCGCCGCCCGCAACGTGGGCATGAACGCGGCCCGGGGTTCGATTGTGGCCTACACCGATTCGGACTGCTACGTGGACCCGCACTGGCTGCACTATATGGCCTGGGCCTTCACCGATGACCGGTTCGTGGCCGTGGGCGGCCCCAACCTGCCCCCGCCCGATGACAACCGCACCGCCGCCTGCGTGGCCGTGTCCCCGGGCGCGCCCACCCATGTGCTTTTGACCGACGAAATCGCCGAGCACGTGCCCGGCTGTAACATGGCCTACCGCAAGGAATATCTGGCCGGCATCGGCGGCTTCGACGCCACCTACCGGGCCGCCGGCGACGACGTGGACGTGTGCTGGCGCCTCCAGGACCAGGGCCATCTGATCGGTTTTTCCGCCGCCATGTTCGTGTGGCACCACCGCCGCTGCACCGTGTCCGCCTACCTCAAGCAGCAGAAGGGCTACGGTCGGGCCGAGGCGCTCCTTTTGCCCAAGCACAAGGACCGCTTCAACATGCTCGGCAATTCCCGCTGGGCCGGCCGGATTTACGGCGACATTTCCGGGGCCGTGCTGGCCGCCCGCCCCATCGTCTACCACGGCGCCTTCGGCACCGGGCTGTTCCAGACCCTGTACGAGCCCAAGGGCAGCCTGGCCGCCTACCTGCCGCTGTCCATGGAATGGATGGTCCTGGCCGTGGCCGCGTTGCTCGCCACGCCGTTTTCACTGATCGCCGGCGCGGCCGGTCTGGTCATGGCCGCAACCACGCTGGCCTTTGTCGCCTACCGGGTGAGCAAGGCCCGGTTGCCCCTGCACCACGACAACATGACCTCGCGCCTGATCATCGCCGGGCTGACCCTGGCCCAGCCGGTGCTGCGCGGCTGGACCCGGTACAAGACCGTCTGGAGCCTCAAGCGCCATCCGGGCGTGGCCCCGTGTCCGCTGCCCCTGGCCGAGGCCGCCTGCGACGCATCGAACCTGCCCAAGGTCGGCTTTTTCCGCCGCTTGGCCGCCACCGGCAGCATCCTGGCCCATCGCCTGTCTTTTCACCGCTTCTTTTGGAACTCCAAGGGACTGGAACGCGAGGAGCTGCTTGCTTCCATCATCAGCCTGCTCCATACTCTGGGCGTGCGCCACACCCTGGACTCCGGTTTCGCCACGGCCTCGACGCCGCCCTGGGACCTTTCGGCGGCCCCTGGCCGCTTGACCACGGCCCGGATGCGTGTGACCGTGGAGAACCACGGCGGTGAGAAGCGCTTCGTGCGCCTGGCCGGATCGGTCCTGCCCTCGGCCTTCTCCATGATCGTGCTGCTTGGGCTCCTGGGCACCGCCGCCGGGTTGGTCATGCTGCATCCCCTGTCCGCCATGATCACGGCGGGTGCGGCCGGCCTGCTCGCCGTCTGGATGCTCGCGGGGCTCTACCGGTCCGCGTCCCTGATCGCCACGCTCATCCAGTATGTCATGGTCACCCGTCCCGGCTGCTCCATGACCGAGCCCGAGGAAGTCCGTGTTGTCCGGGCCGTGGCCCGCGAGGCAGCCGAGCCCCGGACGGCCGAAGTCGAGCCGGCCCTGGCCGCCGCCCTGGCCGATACGCGCTCGGAACAGGAAGACGAACTCGTCGCCTAACCGTCGCAACACCAAGAAAATCCGGTCGCCGCTGCGGACCCTCCTCCGCGGCGGCGACCGGTTTGACCAACGCCAGCCCGACCCGCCCGCCGGGTCATCCAAAACGATCCACCACGGGATCCGTGACATGAATATCTTTCGCGCCCTGTTCGGCTACCTGCGTCCGTACCGCCTGCTTTTTCTGCTTGCCCTCGGCCTGGTGGGCCTGGCCAGCGCCCTGGAGCTGCTCAAACCCTGGCCCCTCAAGCTCGCCGTGGACCAGATCATCGGCGGCAAGCCCCTGGATGTCTTCGGCTGGACCCCGGATCTGGCCTCCATCGCCATCGGCGTCAAACTCGCCGCCGTGGTCGGCTTGCTCGTCGGCGTGCATTTCCTGGTCGGCTTCGTGCAGCTCCTCAACAACTACCTGACCATCCGCATGGGCCAGGACATGGTCCAGGACCTGCGTTGCGACCTGTTTAACCATTTGCAGCGCCAGTCCCTGCTCTTCCACCAGAAATGGCCCACCGGCGACCTCATCTATCGCATCATGGGCGACGCCTATTCCGTGCAGACCCTGCTCATGAACGGCGTGTTCACGACCCTTACGAGCATCGCGCTTCTCGCCGGCATGCTGGTCGTGTGCATGCGCATGGACGTGGAGCTGACCTTGTGGGCGTTGTGCGTCATTCCGTTCCTGTTTCTGGCCATCTCCCGGGTCTCGCGCAGGATCGGCGACCTCACCACCGAGACCTGCCTCCAGGAATCCCAGGTCTACACCATGGTGGAGCGCATTTTTTCCTCCATCACCCTGGTCCAGGCCTTTGGCCGCGAAGACGAGGAACGCCGCAAGTTCGTGACCGAGTCCCAGCATTCCTTCGACCGCAAGCTGTCGCTGTACGCCTTGCAGACGGTCTACGGCTGGCTGGTCTCGGGCATCACCGCCGCCGGTTCGGCCCTGGTGCTCTACATCGGCGTGCGCCACGTCCTGGACGGCGCGTTGTCCACCGGTGAATTACTCGTGTTCATCGCCTATCTGGCGTCGCTCTATACGCCGCTCAACAATCTGAGCGTCACCGCCGGCAGCATTCGCGGTTCGTTGGCCCAGGCCAAGCGGGTCATGGACGTGCTCAACGTGGACGAGGCCGTGCCCGAAAAACCTGACGCCAAAACCTTGGCCATCGCCGCCGGCGCCGTGCGCTTCGACGATGTGAGCTTCGGCTACACCGATGACAAGATGGTCTTGAACAACGTGGATTTCACCTGTCCGGGCGGCTCGACCGTGGCCGTGGTCGGCCAGACCGGTGCCGGCAAGACGTCGCTGATCAGCCTGCTGCTGCGCTTCTACGATCCCCAAAAGGGCGCCATCAGTATCGACGGCCAGGATCTGCGCGATGTGACGGTCAAAAGCCTGCGCGACAACATTGCCATCGTGCTCCAGGAAACCCAGCTCTTTCCCATGAGCGTCCACGACAACATCGCCTACGGCAAGAAGCAGGCCGGTCGCGAGGAAGTGATCGCCGCGGCCAGGCTCGCCAATGCCCATGATTTCATCGAAGGCCTGCCAAGCGGCTACGACACCATCCTGGGCGAAAAGGGCGCCAACCTGTCAGGCGGCCAGCGCCAGCGTCTGGCCATAGCCCGGGCCCTGCTCAAGGACGCGCCGATCCTCATCCTGGACGAGCCCACCTCGGCCCTGGACGCCGAGACCGAGGCGCTGATCATGGAAGGTCTGGAGCGGCTCATGAAAAACCGCACCACCTTCGTCATCGCCCACCGGCTGTCCATGATGCGCCGGGCCGATACCATCCTGGTGATCAAGAACCAGCGCATCCACGAGATGGGCAGCTTCGACGCGCTCATGGCCCAAAACGGCGAGTTCGCCCGGCTCCACGCCATCCAGATGGGCAAGGGCCGGCCCGAACCCCAGCATCCCGCGCCGCTGGTCGCCTGAGGTCTCGCC
Source organism: Desulfovibrionaceae bacterium (assembly GCA_040307025.1). Lineage (GTDB taxonomy): Bacteria > Desulfobacterota > Desulfovibrionia > Desulfovibrionales > Desulfovibrionaceae > Solidesulfovibrio. Next base: position 5,005 of record JAWRKJ010000094.1, read on the forward strand.
GGGAACTAGCCAGATTTCCAGGTTTTCCCTGTCCGTCGCCTGTGGTATGGGCCGTTTGGACGTACAACCGGTCCATCGGAGGTTGCCCATGAAAATGACCGCGCGTTTTCGCGAACTCGTACAAGCGCCTGAAATTCTCATGCTGCCCGTGGCCCACGACGGCCTGTCCGCCCTGGCCATAGCCGAGGCCGGCTTTTCGGCCATGTCCGTGGCCGGCTACGGCACGGCCGGAAGCCAGCTCGGCCTGCCGGATATCGGCGTGCTGTCGTCCACCGAAATGCTCACCCAGTACGCCCACATCGTCGACCGGGTGGAGATTCCGGTCATGGTCGACATCGACACCGGTTTTGGCGATGTCAACAACGTCATCCATGCCGTGCGCCAGGTCGAACGCCTGGGCGCGGCCGCGCTTTTCCTCGAGGACCAGACCTATCCCAAACGTTGCGGCCACATGGCCGGCAAGTCGGTGGTTCCGGTCGAGGAATACCTGCCCAAGCTCAAGGCCGCGCTCTGGGCCCGGCAGGACCCCGATTTCGTCATCATGGCCCGCACCGATGCCGCCGCCGTGTATGGCATCGACGAGGCCATCCGCCGGGCCTGCCTCTATGCCGAAGCCGGGGCGGACATGGTTTTTGTCGAGGCCGTGACCACGGTTGCGGACATGCGTCGGGTCAACGCGGCCGTGCCCGTGCCGAGCATGGCCAACATGATCGAGGGCGGGCGCACGCCGTTTCTGACCGCCGAGGAACTCCAGGACGTCGGTTATGCCGTGGTTGCCTATCCCTGCGCCTCGGTGTTCACGGCCGTCAAAGCCCTGCGCAAGTGGGCCGCCCATCTCAAGTTCCACGGCACCTCGGCCGGTTTCGCCGGGCCGGACACCATGGTCGATTTCGAGGAATACTTCCGTTTCATCGGCGCCGCCGCCATCCGCGAGCGGGAGAAGCTATTCTATCCAGCCGAAAAGAAATGAGAAAGTTAGGAGACGCCTCCGGCGGCCAAAGGGCAATGCCCTTTGGACTCCCGGAAGGGGGCTTTCGCTGGTTCTCCGGGCGTCACTGTATGCGGTAATTTGAACTCGAAACCGGAATCAAGCTCCTCAGAGACCCCATGCAAAAGCGAACCATCATCGTGTGCGGGCTGGCCGCGACTTATCCCCTGGGCGGCGTGGCCTGGGACTATCTCCAGTACCTCCACGGGTTTTACCGGCTGGGGCATGACGTTTATTATCTGGAGGACACGGGCGGCTGGGCCTACGACCCCTTCAAGGTCACGTTCGTCGAGGATATGACCTATCATGTCCAGTATTTGCGCGAGTTCCTCGAAAGGCTGGACCCCGGGTTGGCCAAGCGTTATTGCGTCATCGACCCCAATGGCCGCCACTTCGGTCTGTCGGCCGAGGAGCTGGCCGCGGTGGTCAAGCGGGCCGACGTCTTCATCAATATCTCGACCACCTGCCAGTTGCGCGAGGCATACGCCAAAATTCCGGTCAAGGTGCTCATCGATTCCGATCCGCTCTATACCCAGGAAGATTTTCCCGCCTACATGGATGGCACGGTCGGCCAGGACGCGCGTTGGTGCATCGACGAAATGCTGCGCCACGACGTGTTTTTCTCCTTTGGCGAAAACATCCGCGAGGACTTTTGCACCGTGCCCAAGGGCCTGGTGGACTGGATTCCCACGCGCCAGCCCATTGTCCTGGACTGCTGGTCCGGGGCTCCGGCCCGGCCGTCCCGGGACGTCTTCACCACCGTGCTCTCCTGGCAGCCGGCCCAGGAAGGCCCCCTTGTCGCCGGGGTGCGCTACGGCGGCAAGAACCTGGAATTTGAAAAGCTCATCGACCTGCCCCAAAAGACATCCGCCGTACTCGAACTGGCCTTGGGCGGCGGCCGACCGCCTCGGGAGCTGCTGGCCGGCAAAGGCTGGAAGCTCGCGGACGGCTTTTCCATGTCCAAGACGCCCTGGGTCTACCGGGACTACCTCTGGAACAGCCTGGCCGAGTTCTCCACGGCCAAAAACGCCTACGTGGCCACCCAAAGTGGCTGGTTTTCCTGCCGCACGGCCTGCTACCTGGCTTCGGGCCGGCCGGCCGTGGTCCAGGACACCGGCTTTTCCCGGTTCATGGACGTGGGCGAGGGCGTGCTCGCCTTCAACGACGAGGCCGGTGCCCTGGCCGGCATCGAAGCCGTACGCGCTGACTGGGCCCGACACTCCCGGGCGGCCCGGGATTTTGCCAGGCGCTATTTCGACTCCGATGCCGTGCTGTCGCGGCTGCTCACTGAGGCCCTGCGCTAAGTGGGCCGGGGCGAGGCGGGGAGCGGAGCGGAGAGGAGTGTTGAGGAGGGGAGACGCCTCCGGCGGCCAAAGGGCTCACGCCCTCTGGACTCCCATAAAGGGGCGCTCGGTGTTCGTTTCGTGTTCCAAACTGGTATAATAGACAGATACTATTAGGTATTTTTTGACTCTATGCATTCCATGACGGTATTTTTGCGTAAGGACACGGGTATGGGCAACGGCCGATCTCCCGCTGCCCCGTATCGGGATTCCAAAGGGCACAGCCCGTTGGCCGCCGGAGGCTTCCTCCCCCACCGTTGCCTCCTTCTGCTTCTTCTCCTGGTCCTCTCCACGTGCCTGCCGGCCTGGGCCGACGGCTTCGGGGTCAAGCGGGAGCAGGGCGTGGCCTGGCTCACGTTGCCCGGTGGACCGCGTTTTTTTTCCATCGGCGCGGACACGGTGAGCGGCGGTTCCAAGACCTACCGGGAGCGGGGCTACTATTTCGAAAATTATTATCCGAGCCTGGCGGCCTGGGCGGCGGATACGCAAAAGCGCCTGTATTCCTGGGGCTTCAACACGCGGGGCGGCTGGTCCGATCCCACCCGGGACATGACCCTGCCGCTTGTCCCCGAGATCGACCTGGGCCGCAACGCCCGGCTTCACTGGTTCGATCCCTTTGCCCCGGATGCCCTGGCCGCCACCGTGGCCAAGGCCAAGGTCCTGACCGCGCCATACAAGGACCACCCGGGGCTCATCGGCTATTTCACGGACAACGAGGTGGGCTGGTGGAACGCGCCGCTGTTTCGCTGGTACCTCGGCAACGAGTGGGCCATCTATACCAAGCGCGTGCTGTGGCGCATGCTCCATGACCACTACCAGGGCCGCTGGGACCGGCTGCTGGCCGATTTCGTGCCCGGGCCGGGCATCAATTCCTTCGAGGACCTGAAAAAGGGTCGGGCCAGTCTCAAGCTGCGCCCGGGCGGGCAGGGGATCCACATGATCCAGCGTTTTACCGCCGCCTGCGCCCGACGCTATTACCAGCTCGTCCACGATGCGTTGCGCCAGGTCGCGCCGCACGCCCTGGTCATGGGCGACCGTCTGCCGCTCTATTACAACCAGGACGCGGTCCTGGCCGCCCGGGGCCTGGTCGACGTGCTCTCCACCAACTACAACGTGGACACCCCGGACGGCTGGGTGGCGCCGTACTATTTCGACGGTCTGGCCCGGCTCATCGACGCTCCGGTCCTTATTTCGGAATTTTTCTTCGCCGCCAACGAGAACCGCTCGGGCAACGTCAACAACGGCCATCTCATGCATGTGGCCACCCAGGCCGAGCGGGCCGTGGGCGCGGCCGCGGCCGTGCGCCATTTCGCCGCCTTTCCCAACGTGGCCGGCGTGCATTGGTTCCAGTACAGCGACGAGCCGACCGGCGGCCGCTCGGACGGCGAGGACTTCAACATGGGGCTGGTGGACATCCACAACCAGCCCTACGAAGGGTTGGTCCGGGCGTTGCGTCAGGCCAATGCCACGGTCCCGATCCTCCACGCCGCGAGCGCGCACGAAACGCCGCCCCTGCCGGCGGAACTGTCCATCCCGGCCGCGCCGGGGCCGGTGCGCACGGACGACACGTCCCTGGCCGACTGGCCGGACAAGGCCGGCACGCGCCTGCCCTGGTTCACTGTTCCGGCGCCCCATGTGCCGTTCGGCGACGTGCACCTGGTCTGGCGGCCCGAGGGGCTGGCCCTGTTCCACCTGGCCCAGAATTACGTCGACCTCAACATGCTGGCCTACGACGGCTCCTACCCCTTGTCCGAGACCTACCAGCTCCACATCGAGCTGACGGTCGGGGCCGAACCCCGGCATTACGTGGTTTGTCTGGTGCCCAGGCCCCATCCCGTCTATCCCAAGCGGTTCGAGATCGATCCCAAGCTCTACGTCGTCGGCCCGGACGGGACTTACACCCCGGTGGCGGACACGCGGCTTGTCCAGGGTCTGGACAAACCTTTGCCGCATATCGCCCTGGAGCTGTTCCTGCCGGCCAAAGTGCTTGGCGTGGACAAGCTCGCGGCCGGACAGAAGGTCGGGCTGCGGCTGTGGGCCACCATGTTTTACCGCGAGATGACCATGACCCTGGGCCCGTCCCGCCAGGGCCAGGCCCCGAAGCTGACGGCCGTGCTGGCTGCGGGAGCGGAGTAGGGGAAGGTGGAAGACGCCTCCGGCGACCGGGGGGATTGATTCCCCCGAAGCCCCTCGAAAGAGGTATGTAAATTTTTTATTGGAGTGCAAGGCGGTTGCGATAGGTGATTTCCTTGCAGGGGTGGTCCAGG
>JAWRKJ010000095.1:0-6059 GCA_040307025.1 Desulfovibrionaceae bacterium
GGACCCGCCGGGGGGATCATCCCCCCGGACCCCTGAAAGGGAGAAGTATTAAGGTTCTGTTCAATTGGGGGCGGGGACATCGCGATGCGACCCCCTTCGGGGTGGTCCAGGAGGGGAGCGGCTTCCCTCCTGGACCCCGGAGGCGCTCCCCTTTCCCTCCACAATGCTAACCGAAACGGCCGGTGATATAATCTTCGGTTTGCTTTTGGGCGGGGCGGGTGAAAATGGTTTCGGTGGCGTCTTCCTCGATGAGCTTGCCCATGTAGAAAAAGGCCGTGCGGTCCGAGACCCGGGCCGCCTGCTGCATGCTGTGGGTGACGATGATGATGGTGAAGCCGGTTTTGAGCTCGTGGATGAGTTCCTCGATCTTCTGGGTGGCGATGGGGTCCAGCGCCGAGGCCGGTTCGTCCATGAGCAGTACTTCGGGTTCCACGGCCAGGGCCCGGGCGATGCACAAACGCTGCTGCTGGCCGCCGGAAAGTCCCAGGGCCGAGTCGTGCAGCCGGTCGCGCACCTCATCGAACAGCGCGGCCCGGCGCAGGCTCTTTTCGACCTGGGCCGAGATGCGGGCGTTGTCGCGCAAGCCGCCCACGCGCAGCCCATAGGCCACGTTTTCGAACACACTTTTGGGAAAGGGGTTGGGTTTCTGGAAAACCATGCCCACCCGGCGGCGCAGTTCCACCACATCCAGGCTCGGGGCGTAGATGTCCTGGCCGTCGAGCAGGACCTGGCCTTCCACCCGGGCGCCCGGGATAAGGTCGTTCATGCGGTTGAGGCAGCGCAGGAAGGTGGACTTGCCGCAGCCCGAGGGCCCGATCAGGGCGGTCACCTGGTTTTGGGGAATGTCCAGGTTGATCTCCTGCAGGGCCTTGAAGCGTCCGTAGTAGAAGTCGAGGCCCTTGGCGGCCATTTTGCTGGTATCGGGCATGGACGGGGTTCCTCCTGGTCCGTTGGGCGTTCGGGTGGTGTCAGGCGGCATCGGGCGCGGGCCGGGTCGCGGGCTCCGACGGCCGCTCTGCCCGAGGCAGGGTAAAGGAAAACGCCGCCCCGGTCATGTCGCCCCGAGCCCGGTCCACCCAGACCCGGCCGCCGTGGCGTTCCACAATGTGCTTGACGATGGCCAGGCCAAGGCCCGTGCTGCCTGTGGCCTTGGAGCGGTGGCGTTCCACCCGGTAGAAGCGTTCGAACACGCGCTGGCGTTCCTCGGGCGGAATGCCCGGGCCCTGATCCTGGACGCAAAAGGTGACGGCCTCGTCCCCGACCTGGGCGGACAGGCGGATTTTCGAGCCCTGGGGACCGAACCGGGTGGCGTTTTCGATGAGGTTGCGCCAGACCTGGGCGAGCTGGCCGGCGTCGCAACGCACCCGGGGCGAGTCCGGGGGAAGCTGGTTTTCGAGGACCAATTCCCGGGCGGCGGCGAGGGGTTCGCATTCCCGCAAGGCTTCGACCAGGGCAAGCCCCGGGTCGGCGGCGGCATCGACCGGCACGGCGGTCGGTTCCTCCTCCAGCCGGGCCAGATCGAGGATGTCCTCCACCATTTTGGACATGTGGTTGGCGTTGCGCAGGATGACTTCCAGAAAGCGGCGTTTTTCGGCGGTCAGCTCGGGCATGGCCCCGAGCAGGGTCTCGGCGTAGCCCTTGATGGAGGTGAGCGGCGTGCGCAGCTCGTGGGTGACGTTGGCGGCAAAGTCCCGGCGCACCCGGGACAAGCGCCGCGTCTCGGACACATCGTGAAACACGAGCACCGCCCCGGATTCGCTGGGGCCGCCCAGGCGGACCAGGGAGACCTCGTAGAAACGCCCGGCGCTGACCTCGACCTCCAGGGGCACGGGCTGGGACGAGGGATCGGGATCGGCCAGGAGCCGGTCGCAGGCCCGTTGCAGGTCCGGACTCGGCGCCACTTCGATGGGGCGGCGCCCCAGGATTTTTCCCGTGATCGGCGCCATGCGGGTCAGGGCCGGGTTGGCCACCCGGATGCTTCCCGAGGCGTTCAGGACCATGACCCCCTCGCGCATGCCGTCGAGGATGGCTTGGAGTTGCATTTTCTGGTCGGTGATGGTGGCGATCTGGGCTTCGATGCCCCGGGCCATGTGATTGACGGCCTCGGCCAGGGCGGCCATCTCCCCGCCCGGGGACAAGTGGAGCCGGCGTCGGTAGTCACCGTTGCCGATGGCCCTGGCCACGGCAATGACCTCGGCCAGGGATCGGGAAAGCCGGCGGGTCAGCCACCAGAATACGGCGCCGGCCACGCCCAGGGACGCGCCCTGGGCAAAGAGCCGGGTGGCCCGACCGGCGGATTCGGACAGAAGCAGCGACGGGGCGGCCATGGCGGCCCCGGTCACGCCCAAGCAGACAAGAGCGGCCTTGAGCCCCAGCGTGGCACCGGCGGCCATGATCTTATTCCTTGAACCGGTAGCCCACGCCCCGGACGGTTTCGATCATGCGGGCCCGGGTGCCGAGCTTTTGGCGCAGCCGGCGGACATGGGTGTCCACGGTGCGGGCATAGCCCTCGAATTCGTAGCCCCACACGGAGTTGAGCAGCCGGTCCCGGGTCAGCACCCGGCCCGTGGACTGGAACAGCTCGGCCAGCAGCCGGAATTCCGTGGCGGTGAGCGCCACTTCCACGCCGTCCAGGGTGACCCGGTGGGCGCCGAGGTCCACGGACAGGCCGTCCCGGGAGAGGACTTGCCGTTTTTCCGGTTCCGGGGCGTGGCGCTTGAGCACCGCGCGCAGCCGCAGGATGAGCTCCCGGGGGGAAAACGGCTTGACCACGTAATCGTCGGCCCCGAGTTCCAGGCCCACGATGCGGTCCACTTCCTCGCCCCGGGCCGTGAGCATGATGATGGGGGCGCCGGCCGTCTTGGGATCGCGCTTGAGTTCCTTGCACACCTCGAAGCCGTCGAGGCCGGGCAGCATGAGGTCGAGGATGATGCCGGTAGGCGGGGAGCGCCGGGCCTTGGCCAGGGCTTCGTAACCGTCCCGGGACGTTTCCGTGGCGAAGCCTGCGGCTTGGAGGTTGAAAGCCAACAATTCGACGATATCGTCATCGTCTTCGACTATCAGGATAGAATCCCTGGTCATGGGCACCTCGTGGTTTTCGTCGCCCGAAACACCACGTCGCCTTGACGCGGCGGTGAATGACGCGTGACGATTATGTGACACCGGCATCCAAAAAGCGCAATATCGCCATTTGAGGGCCAGTATCCAGGGGTTGGCGTGTTTGACGGAGACTGGAAAAGCTCCTAATTTGCAGACAGTGCTACAGGTCGTGGAAGGAAGTGGCACGATCCTGGTGGAAATCATGGCGGACGCGTTACGGATTCCGGGGGCGTGGCCGCCGTCCGGGAAGGTACGTCCGCGAACCGGCGTGCAGTTTCGGCCGGGACGGGGAGCGAGGTGCCGGCCGTGTCCAAAATTTTTCGCAAGACCCTGCTGGCCGTGATCCTGGTTTTCGGCGTCACGGCCAACGGCACGGCCCTGCTCTCGGCTTGGCTGCTCAACCGGCATTTGACCGAGGCAGTCGAATCCCGGGGCCGGGGTATCGCCACGGTGGTGGCGGCGGCCGAATCCGGGGAGTTGGCCGAGGGAAAGCCCGTTTCGCTCCAAATCTTCCTGGAAGCCTTTGCCCGCCTGGACGGCGTGGGCTACGTGGCGGTTTTTGACCGGCAGGGCCATGTATTGGTCCAAGCGGTGTCGGAGGGCGTGCCCGAGTCGGTCCCCCTTGCGGGCACGGACGATCTGGCCGGGTCCGCAGCCGCCGTGCGCGAAGTGCGGCTGGCTGACGGGACGCGCTATGTCCAGGTCGCGGAACCTCTGCCCGCGGGCCAGGACGGCTGGGTGGTCGTGGGCATGGAAACGGCCGAGATCGCCGCTTCCATGCGCGGGGCCGTGCTCGGCCAGGAAGGCCTCATGCTGTGCATGCTGCTTGTGACCGTGGCCGTGTTTTACGTGCTGGCCAAGACCGTCACCCGGCCCCTGGTGGAACTGGCCCATTACGCGGTCAAGATCCGTGACCATGATTTTTCGGCCGTGCCGCCGGCCACGGGCAATGACGAAGTCGGCGTCCTGGCCCGGGCCATGCGCTCCATGGCCGGGGAACTATCGCTTTTGGTCTCGGACCTCACCCGGGCCGTGACCGACACCACCCGGGAGCTCAAGGACACGTTGGCCCATACCCGGGCCATCATCGACAATCTGGCCGACGGGCTGCTCGTGGTCGATCCGGCCGGGCGGGTGGCGCTTTACAATCCGGCTCTGCTCGCCATGTTCGGCCTCAACGAGAACACCGTGCTCACCGGCCGCGTGGCTTCCGAGGTTTTTCCCGAGGAGCTGGCCGGGTTGGCGGCTTCCGGTCGGGAGGACAAGACCTTGTCCTCAGCCGAGGTCCGGCTGGAAAACGGCGGCACGGGCAAGGCGCTCGCCACCACTGTGCTGCTGACCAAAGGCATGGGCCTGCGTGCCTCCACGGTGATTTTGGTGCGTGACATCACCAGGGAAAAAGAGGTGGACCGGATGAAGACCGAGTTCATCTCCACCGTGTCCCACGAGTTGCGCACACCGCTTACCTCGGTGCTGGGTTTTGCCAAGATCATCCGGCGCAAGTTCCAGGACGACATCGTGCCGGCCCTGCCGGGCGGCGATGGCCGCATTGGCCGGTGCGCCGGCCAGATCCGCGACAACCTCGACATCATCCTGGCCGAGGGGCAGCGTTTGACCGAGCTTGTGGACGACGTGCTCGATATCGCCAAGATGGAGTCCGGGCGTTACGAGTGGGATATGGCGCCGTTGTCCTTGGCCGAGGTGGCCGGCCATGCCGTGCGCACAGTGGGCCCCCTGGCCGCGCGCAAGGGACTGGCCTTGGAGGTCCGGGTGCCGCCGGATTTGCCCGGGCTGCTCGGGGACCGGGACCGGCTGGTCCAGGTGTTCGTCAACTTGCTCGGCAATGCCGTGAAGTTTACGGACGCCGGGGGGATCGTGCTGGAGGCCAGGCAGGAGGAGGACCAGATCCGGGTGACGGTGCGCGATACCGGAACCGGCATCGCCGAGGCGGATCTGGAGCGGATATTCGAAAAATTCAAGCAGGCCGGCAACACCCTGACCGAAAAACCCAAGGGAACGGGCCTGGGCCTACCCATCTGCCGCCAGATCGTGGAGCACCACGGCGGTCGCATCTGGGCCGAAAGCCGGTCAGGCGAAGGCAGTGCCTTCATTTTCACCCTGCCCCTGTGCCCGGGCCAGGGCGTGACCGCGGCCCCGTCCTGTCCGTTGCCGGTGGACGCCGATCAAGAGCCGGTCGAGGCCTTGGGGCGGCGTCGGATTCTGGTTGTCGACGACGATGCTTCGGTGCGGCGATTTTTGGAAATGATCCTGACCGATGCCGGATATGCGGTGCTTCAGGCCGGAAACGGGGCCGAGGCCTTGCGCCTGGCCGCGACCTGGCGTCCGGATTGCATCACCATGGACCTGCGCATGCCCGGCATGGACGGGGTGGCCGCCATCCGGGCCCTGCGGGCCGGAGCCGAAACCCGGCATATCCCGGTCATCGTGGTCTCGGTGCTCTCCGCCCGTGAACGACGGGAGACCGGCGCCGACGCGGCCGTGGTCAAGCCCGTGGACCAGGAGGCGCTTTTGGCCACGGTGCGCGGCGTGCTGGAAGGCCACGACACCCAGGCACGTCCCTGCCTGGTCTATTCGCCGGAGGGCAGCCGGGTCCTCGGCAGCCGGTTCGTCATGTGCCCGGGCGCGGCCATGGAATGCAGTGACGAGGCAGAACTGTGGCGGGCCGTGGAAGGGGGGTTCAGCGGCACGGTCCTCGTGCCGGCCTCGCGCGGCCATGACCTGGACCTGGCCCGCCTCGCCGGCATGCCCGATATCCACGTCATCATCGTTCCTGATTAGCGCGAGGCGGGGGGATGCGGACGCGGAGAAGACGCCTCCGGCGGGGGGGGGGGGGGGGGGGGGGGGGGGGGGGGGGGGGGGGGGGGGGGGGGGGGGGGGGGGGGGGGGGGGGGGGGGGGGGGGGGGGGGGGGGGGGGGGGGGGGGGGGGGGGGGGGGGGGG
>JAWRKJ010000096.1:0-4349 GCA_040307025.1 Desulfovibrionaceae bacterium
CCCCCCCCCCCCCCCCCCCCCCCCCCCCCCCCCCCCCCCCCCCCCCCCCCCCCCCCCCCCCCCCCCCCCCCCCCCCCCCCCCCCCCCCCCCCCCCCCCCCCCCCCCCCCCCGCCGGAGGCGTCTCTCCTGCTATCCGTTCCCCTTCAGCCGGCATTCCACGCTGCGGGCGTGGGCTTCCAGGTGTTCGAGCCGGGCCAGTCGGGCGATCTTGGCGCCGTGGGCCGCCACATAGCCCGGAGCCGTGGCGATCAGGCTCGTTTTCTTGGTGAAGGTGGACACGGACAGGGCCGAAGAGAACCGGGCCGTACCCATGGTCGGCAGCACGTGGTTGGGGCCGGCGAAATAGTCGCCCACCGGTTCCGGGCAGTGGTGGCCCATGAACACGGCCCCGGCATGGCGCACCCGTCCGACCAGGGCCCAGGGATCGGCCACGGACAGTTCGAAGTGCTCCGGGGCCATGGTGTTGATGCAGTCCAGGCCGGTTTCAAGGTCGGGAACGCGGACCAGGGCGCCGAAATGTTTGAGGGAAGCGGCGGCGATGTCCACGCGGGGCAGGTCGGCCAGACGCCGGGTCAGGGCCGTGCTGACCGCGTCGAGCAAGGCCGCGTCCGGGGACACGCAGATGGCGGCGGCCATGGGATCGTGCTCGGCCTGGGAGAGCATGTCCGCAGCCAGCCAGTCGGGATTGGCCGAGCTGTCGGCCAGGATGGCGATCTCGCTCGGGCCGGCGATCATGTCGATGCCGATGGTGCCAATGAGGAGCCGCTTGGCCGTGGTCACATAGATGTTGCCCGGGCCCACCACCACGTCCACCGGGGCGATGGTGGCCGTGCCGTAGGCCAGGGCGGCGATGGCCCAGGCGCTGCCGATCCGGTAGATTTCGCTCAGGCCGAGAACCGAAGCAGCGGCCAGGATATACGGATTGAGGGTTCCGTCGGCCCGGGGCGGAGAGACGACGACAATACGCGGCACACCGGCCACCTGGGCCGGTACGGCGTTCATGAGCAGGCTCGAGAGCAACGGCGTTTCGCCGCCGCGCCCGCCCGGCACGTACAGGCCGGTCGCGTCCACCGGGGACACGATCTGGCCGAGCATGGTGCCGTCCGGGGCGGGTTGCCACCAGGAACGTTCCTTCTGGGCCTCGTGAAAGGTCCGGATGTTGGCTGCGGCCTCCTCGATGATGGCCAGATCGGCGGCCGGCACGGCCAACCGGGCGGCGTCGATGTCGGCCTGGGGAACGCGCAGGCAGTCGGGGCTGAAGGTCTTGCAGTCGAACCGGGCGGTGAGCTCCACCAAAGCGGCGTCGCCGCGCTTGGCCACGTCGTCCAAAATACCGCGTACCTTTTCGGCCGCGTCGCCGGCCGCTTCCTCTCGGCTGGCCAAAAGTGTCCGCAAGGGTCCGAAATCCTCCGGACCGTGGACGCGCAAACGAGAACAGGGCATGGGACTATCCTTGAAAGTGCCTTAAGGTGAACTGAAGTGGCCCTTCGTTACGCTTTCGCCTGAGGATTGTCGAGGCGTGGCCTATCCTGTTCGGGCTGATCCGGGGCGGGCGCGGCCGGGACCACAGAGCAGGCGCAGGTCGTCTCCGGCGCTCCTCCTTCCAGGGGAGTCAGCGCCGATGCGCCCGAGGCCAGCCGTCCGGCCAGGGCGAGCTGCTCGGCGCGGCACACGGCTTGGCCATCGATGACCGCCGCCAGCACCCGGCGCAGGATGGCGGCATAGCGGGGGCCGGGCTCCACGCCCAGGGCCTTGAGGTCATTGCCCGTGACCTCCACCTTCTTGGAGCGCAGGGTGGTCAAGTGCAGGGACACGTATTTCTGCAACGGTTCTCGTGGGTTGCGGGCCATGAGATAGAGCGCGCCTTCCACGGGCAAGGGTTCCAGCAGGAAATAGAGCTCGGAAAGCGAGCCCTTGTGGTATTCCCAGTTGAAAAGCCCTTGGGCGGTATCGCGGATTTGGGCGCGCAGATGGCGGATATCGCCGGCCACCCGCTTGGAAAAGCCCAGACGCCGGGCAATGCCGCTGAACTGCTCCTGGTCGAGCCCGGTGCACATGGCCAGGAAGTAGACCAGCCAGACTTGGGGCTGGGGTTCGATGTAGAGCAGGCGGTACCAGTTGATGACGTTTTCGACCTCAAGCAGCACGGTTTCCTTGGGCGGGGTCAGGGCCAGGAGCGGATGCACGGCCGCGAGCAGCTTGTATTCCTGCATGCGGCGCAGGCAGGCGAGCGGCGTTTTCTCTTCCAGGATGAGCCGCAGCTCGTGGAAGACCCGCGAACCGGACAGTTTGTGGAAGAAGTTGTGGCGCACGGCGTTTTTGATCAGCCGGTCGGTCTGGCCGCCGATGCGGAAGCCGAAACGTTCGCTGAAGCGGATGGCCCGGACAATGCGGGTCGGGTCTTCGACAAAGCTCAGGGAATGCAGCACCCGCAGCACCCGGTCCTTGACGTCGCGCTGGGCGCTGAAGAAATCCACCAGATCGCCGAAGCGCTCGGGTGAGAGGTGCACGGCCAGGGCATTGACCGTGAAGTCGCGGCGGAACAGGTCCATCTTGATGGAGGAGAGTTCCACCGTGGGCAAGGCGGCCGGATATTCGTAGTATTCGAGCCGGGCCGTGGCCACATCCACGCGCTGGCCGTCGGGCAGGATGACGACCGCGGTTTTGAATTTGGGGTGGGCCTTGTAGCGGCCTCCGAACTTTTCGGCCAAGGCCGCGGCAAAGGCGATGCCGTCGCCCTCGACCACCAGATCGAAGTCGTTGTTGGGGTATTTGAGCAGGATATCGCGCACGAAACCGCCCACGACATAGACCTCGTGGCCGAGCTCCCGCCCCAGCTCTCCGGCTTGGCGCAGCAGTTCGTAGAGCGGCTTTGGCATGCGCTCGCGCAGCAGCCCCTTGATGTTGCGTTCCTTTTTTCGCTCTGGCAGCAGGGATTCGGGAATCCGGGCCGGCTCCTGGACCAGGGTGTTGACCAAGTCCGTGCGCGTGACCACCCCGGTCAGCACGCCGTCCTCCACCACCGGGGCCAGACGCTGGCGTTGGCCGAGGATGATTTCCATGACCGGATAGAGGTCGGTATCCGGGGTGACCACCGCCGGGTTGCGGATCATGTATTCGGCCACGGGCACATCGGCCAAACCGTGCTTGATGGCCTTGTCCATGATGTCGTGCTCGATGACGCCCACGCACAGCTTCTGGCCCGTGGAGAGCACGGGCAGGGCCTTGAGGCCGTAGCGGGTCATGATCTCCTCGGCTTGGCGCATGGTGGCGGTCTCCTCGATGGACACGGCCGGCTTGCTCATGATCTGGCGCACGAGGATCTGCGGATTGACCTGGGAATAGAGCAGGCCGAAGAGTTCCTCGCGCACCTGGGTGAGCGTCCGGTTCTTGATGGAGGCCGAGGCGGCATAGGGATGGCCGCCGCCGCCGAGGGAGGCGCAGATTTTTCCCACATCCACGTCCGGGCTGCGGGATCGGGCCACCAGATGTACCCGGTCGTCCATGAGCCCGATGGCGAACAGCACCCGCAGGTTCTCCATGTCGAGGAATTTGTGCACGAGCAGGGCGAAATCGCCCACGTACTGGTCCGAGGTCGCCTCGGCGATGACCACTTCCACGCCGTTGATGTCGTGGGTTTGGGCCGACTCGATGAGCTGGCTCATGATAGTGATCTGCTCCGAGGACAAGTCCCGGGTCATGAGGTCGGCGATGACGCTCACGTCCATGCCCCGGGTGCGCAGCCAGGCGGCGGCGGCCAGGTCGTGCTCGGTGGTCGAGGCGAACGTGAACGACCCGGTATCCTCGTAAATTCCCAACCCCAGGATGGTGGCTTCATCCGTGGTGAGGATGAGCTCGTCCTCCATGATTTCGGCCATGAGGATGGCCGTGGTCGAGCCCCAGGGCTTGACCACGGACTTGGCGGCCGGGACATCCTCGTCGGTGTCGGGATGATGGTCGTAGGTGTGGATTTCGAGGTCCGGGTTGGCGAAGACGGCTTCGATATGGGGCACCCGGGAGCGCTGGCGCGTGTCGACCAAAATGAGCTTTTTGACGCTTTTCGGGTCGATGTCCTTGAAGTTCTTGAAGTTGAACAGATACGTCGCGCTCTGGATGAAGAAATGGCGCAGGTTTTTTTCCTGGCTGCCCGGAAAGATGAGGGTGGCACCGGGATAAAGCTTGCCGGCGGCGATGATGGCGGCCAGGCAGTCGAAGTCGGCATTGGCGTGTCCGGTCACGATGACCGGCGCGCCGGGCAGGGCTGGTTTGCTCGGGAACGTCATAAGGAGTTGCGGGGGTTGAGGGTGTAAAAAGCAAAGGGGGGCAGGGAGGAAGCTTCCGGCGGCCA
>JAWRKJ010000097.1:0-3902 GCA_040307025.1 Desulfovibrionaceae bacterium
AGCTTGGCCCGCAGGGCCATTTCCGCCGGGATGATCTCGGCCAGGCCCGGGTCCACGGGATAACGATCAGGCGTGTATTTGGGCAGCTGCATCTGACGGCTGATAAGGTCGACAATGTCGGCCTCCTTGACCATGCCGTCGCGCACGAGCTGCTGTCCCAGGCGCAAGCCGCCGCGCTTTCCGGCGGCCAGGGACTGCTTGAGCTGATCCTCGGAGATGAGCCCGGCGGCAACGAGCATCTCGCCAAGGCGCAAACGTTTTCTGGGTTCCATGCCGTCTTCCCGGGCGCGGCCGGCCGTATCCGGACGGCCGGGTCGCGCTTCCCTACGTGTTCCTGCCCGTCGGCGGTGCCAGGTGCTTCCCCTCGCCGCGCCCGCCCCGGGTCGTAAGCCGCGTCTCAAACCCCATGTTGCCGCATCCTCCCGGCCGTCCCCACCTAGCGCAGATCGGACTCGGCCACCTGGCGCCGCACGGGTGCCGGCACACGCGGGTGGTGTTTGCCGGAAGACGGCGTCAAATCCGTAAAGAAGACCGTCCCTTCGGGATAGCGGTCCACGATCCGCGCCTTGGCGGCCAGGCTCGGCGGCAAGGAGGCCAGGGCCGCCTTGGCCGCCTCGGCATCAGGGTAAAGGGCATAGGTCACCATCTCGATGCAAAGCCCCTTGCCGGGTTGATGGGTCACGAACAAGACCATGGGCACGGGCGAATCCATCCCGGCCAACTTGGCCAGGCCCTTGTCCAGGGATTCGACCGGTCCGAGGCTCAGCATCCAGGTGCCTTCCGGCGGCGGCAGGGTCTCGATGGCCGGAAAGGCGAGGGACTCGCCGGCCCGGATACGATCGAAATCAAGGCCGGGATTGGCCTTGGCCATTTTAACCAGGATGGACCGGGCACTGTTGCCGTAGACCCACAAGGCCTGCCGGCTGACCGTCCAGCCCGGACGGGTGACGGACTCGCCAAGCCAGGCCGGCGCATCCGCGTCCGCGACCGCCGGTTCGACGGAGGCTTGGGTCGCCGTGTTCGCGGCCAGGGTGGCGGGAATGGCCGGAATCGGTTCGGAGGCCTTGTCCTGGGTGTCCGCCGGGCCGGTCGGAGTCGACGCTGCGGCCTGGGTTGCCGGCATGGACGGGATGGGCGGCAATTCATGGGAACTGCGCATGGCCGCCGGCAGATGCCATGCCGGAGCGACCGCTGACGCCGGCGCCGTGGCCACGACCGCGGGTTCCGGAGCGGGCGTCGGCGCCGTGGCCGGCTGGACGGCCGTCGCCACAGGTTGCGCGGGTTCGGTCGCGACGACCGAATCTGCCGTCGCACGTGGCTGGAGTTGGGCCGCGTCGGCGACCGAAGCTTGCTCCGAAGCCGTTGCGGCCTCGGCAGTCGGCGACGGTGCAGCCTTCCTTTCCAGGCTGGCAGCTATTTCCGGTTCCGGCTGCCGGTCCACGACCGAAGGCGTCTCCGGAGCAGGAGCCGCTGCCGGGGCGGTCAGCACAGGCACTTCCGCGACCGACCGGGCTTGCTGACCAACGGAATCAGACGCGGACACGTCCTCCTGGGACACAAACGCCTCCGGTTTGACCTGCGCCCTTGTCGCCACATGCGCCGACAAGGGACCGGGCCTCTCCTGCTGCTGCTCGACCAGGGTCTGGATGCCAAGGCCGGTCAGGGCCAAGGTGGCGGCCAATCCGCCCAAGGCGCCGGTCAGCGCCAGACGCCGGACCCAGGTCCCACGGCCCGAGGCCTGGCCTCGGATTTCCCGGGAGGCCCGGCCGACCAGCCCCCAATCCACCCGGTGGCGCCCCGTGCCCACGGCAAGCAGCATGCCCATGTGGCACAGACGCACGATCTTGCGCGGGTAGCCACCGGTCAGACGGTAGATGCGGCGGAAGGCCAGATTGGAAAAAAGGACCGGAGCCTCGCCTTCGGGCGAGCACAGGTTGAGCCGGGCCTGGATCATCCGCCGGGTCTGGTGCCGATTGAGCGGCCGCAGTTCGTAACGAAAATTCACGCGATCATCGAGATTGGGCTGGGCGGTCAAGACGTCATCGAACTCCTTTTGGGCGAACATGACGATCTGCAACAGCTTGTGGGTGTTGGTCTCGAAGTTGAGCAGCTCCCGCAACAGCTCCAGGCATTCCACCGTGATTTTCTGCCCCTCGTCCACGATCAGGGTCACGATGCGCCGGCCGTCGCCACCCTTGCGCAACAGGGCCGCCTTGATGGTGTCCTTGAGCTTGCTCTGGTCACGCTCCAGGCCCACGACGTCCAGGCCGAAAAGCCCGGCCAGGGCCACAAGGCATTCCTCGATCCCGGGAAAATACGGATCGTCGAGGAGATAGACCTCCATATCGGGATCCTGTCCCAGGATCCGCATGAGTTCGCGAGCCAGGGTCGTTTTGCCCGTGCCGACCTCGCCGAGCACCACATTGAGGCCCCGGCGCAGACGCACGGCGATTTCCATGTGCTGCAGGCACTCCAGATGATTTTTCGAGCGGTACAGCAGATCCGGGTCCGGCGAATTGGAAAAGGGTTCACGGACAAGGCCCAGGGTCTGATAGTAACTCATGGCGGCCTCCTTTTAAGGTCTTCCGATCCGGGCTTCTGGCAGGGCCATGACCGGAGGTTCGACGCTGGCCTGCTCGCTGGCCGCGGGAACCGGGGCAATGGGTTTTTCTTTCAATATGGTCGGGATGATAAAGATCAGCATATCCTCGCGCTTGACGTCCGTGGACTTGGACTTGAAGGCCCAGCCGAGAAGCGGCAGGTTGCGCAGATACGGCACGCCGTTTTCGCCGTTACTGATCTCATCCCGGGTCAATCCCGAAATGATGATGGTATCGCCATCCTCCACCACCAGGTTGGACTGGGTTTCCCTCTTGTAAATGAGCGGGTTGCCGTCCACGGTATTGCTCATGTCCACCTGATCGTCCTTGACCGAGATCTTCATGCGCAAATTGGTGCCGTCCACCACGTGGGGCAGGATTTCGAGCTTGAGCGTGGCCTTGGCCCATTGGACATTGGTGCCGTTCTGGGACGTGGACACGTAGGGGACATCCTTGCCGTTTTCCACGAAGGCTGGGAGGTTCTCCATGGTGGTGATGGTTGGCGTGGACAGTATCTTGGCCTTCTTGTCCGCGGCCAGGGCCGTGAGCTGGGCTTCGAGCGCATTCTGGCCGATCTTGCCGAAGATGAAATTGAGCGCCGTGCCGGACTTGAGCAGGCCGGTCGGATCGGCGGCCAGGGATGCCGGGTTATTGATGCCGTAACCGCCGCCCGTCTGCGCGCCGCCAAAGATCGGGATGGCGGTGGTGCCGGTCGAATCGGCCGCGCTCGTGGTACCCGGTGTGAGGGCGAAGTTGTTGCCGGAGTATTTGCCGCCCCACTGCACGCCCAGGGCCTGGGCCACCTCGTGGCTGGTCTGGACGATGTAGGCCTTGATGCGGATCTGGGGCCGGGGCTGGTCGATCTTTTCGATGAGCTGCACGACCTTTTCCGCGTCATCGGGCGGGCCCTGGATGATCAGCGAATTGCTGTGGGCATCGGCCACCACCGTGCAGATGAGCTGGCCCGGCTGACGATTATCCGCCGATGGAACTGTATTTGGATCTTTCGATGCTATTGTATTTATCCTTGTGATGTCCGTCGGGAGAGACTTTCCATCCTGAAGTTGCATCGATGTTGCAACCTGTTGCACTGAAGAAGTATTTTTCATTCCACACAGACTACCAATTGTTTTTTGCAATTCACCTAATTCCGAGTAGTTTATCTCCACCCGGTAGGTCACAAAGGGGTCCAGGGTCTTTTGCTTCTGCTTTTCCGAAATCCGCTTGTTCTCTTCCTCGCGCAGCTTGCTTTGCTGCGCCATGTCGTTGAGCGTCATGACCCGGATGATGTCGCCTTCGTAA
>JAWRKJ010000098.1:0-21037 GCA_040307025.1 Desulfovibrionaceae bacterium
CCGGGGCGCCCCCCCCCCCGGCCGGACCATGAAGGGAGCGCGCCATGCCCAAGGCGTTTTTTATCGATACCTCCCGTTGCACGGCCTGCCGGGGTTGCCAGGTGGCCTGCAAGGAATGGCACGAGCATGTGGCCGTGCCCACCCGTCAGCGCGGCACGCATCAGAATCCGCCTGACCTCACCCCGTTCAACTTCAAACTCGTGCGATTTTCCGAGCACAAGATCGATGGCACGGTCAAATGGCTCTTTTTCCCGGACCAGTGCCGGCATTGCATCAATCCTCCGTGCAAGGACGTGGCCGATGCCTTCGTGCCCGGGGCCATCATCCAGGACGAGACCACCGGCGCCGTGATCTACACGCCGGAAACCAAGAAGCTCACCATCGACCAGGCCAAGCAGGTGCACGACGTGTGCCCCTACAACATCCCGCGCCGGGACGAAGACACGGGCCTCCTCACCAAGTGCGACTGGTGCATCGACCGCCAGCAGGCCGGACTCGTCCCCGCCTGCGTCAAGACCTGCTGCACCGGGACCATGAACTTCGGCGACCGCGAGGCCATGCTGCAACTGGCCAAGACCAGGTTGGAAAAGGTCAAGGCGTCCCATCCCAAAGCGCAATTGCTGGACGAAGACGACGTAAACGTCATTTATCTTGTGAGTGAACCGCGCAATTTGTATTACGAGTTCGCCGAGCGCCGGGTGAATCCCGCGCCCCTGACCCGGCAGGCGTTCCTGGCCATGCTGGCCCGGCCCGTCAACCGGATGCGGGGCTGACGGCGTGCGGCGAAACCACGCCTCCGACATCCGGGAAGCGTTGCCTCCCGGAAGCCGTCTCAGAAAGATGGCGGCATGACGTGAAACGATGCGCCCGACAGCCTTTGGTCGGATTCCCTGATTCCAGGCTGTCCCTCCCAGGCGGAGGGACAGCCTCTTTCCCCGGAAGGACTCCCGATGAAAATGCCCCACATGACGTTCACGCGGCCTGACGTGCCGGATGCGCCCCTCCCGCCGGACATCGCCGAGCTCGTGGCCGGATTCTCCGCCCTGATCGAATTGCGTCGCGATGTCGCCTCTCGGCTCCCGGACTGGCCCATCAGCCTGGACTATGACCCCGAGGCCCTGGCTGCCGGCCGGCCACTCCTGGCGAATCTGGACCCGGCCGTGCTCGTCCGGGGCGTATGCGCTGCTTCGGGGACCATGTTGCCGACCATGGCCGGACTGTTCCCCCCTCTGGCTCCGGCCTGTGAACGACTTGCCCTGGGTCTGTCCCGCGATCCCGGACTGGCCGAACGGATTCTCGCCGCCCTGCTCGACGCCAGCGAGGACCGGCTCGCGCCCCTGGCCGCGTCCCTGGGCTTGCCCTTGGCGGCCCTGGTCTTCCTGACCCGGGAACTGGTCGCGGCCGTGCTGCGCCAAGCCGCCTCCACGCTTTCGCCCCTGGTGGACGATGCCCTGTGGCAACGGCCGTCCTGCCCAGTCTGCGGCGGCGCGCCGGACTGCGGCATGCTCAAGGAAAAACCCGAGCAGTCGGAATTTCTCATCGCCAAGGCCGGGAGACTCGGCCTGCATTGTTCCCTGTGCGGCCATGTCTGGCGGTTTCCCCGTCTCGTCTGCCCGGTCTGCGGCGAAACGGACCACAACAAACGCGAAATTTTCATGGCCTCCGGCCGGGAGCGCGAACGCATCCACACCTGCTCGACGTGCGGGCGTTATCTGCTCGTTCTGGACATGGTGGACAGCGGTGTGCCCTGCGACGTGGATTTGATTCCCATCCGCCTTATCCACCTCGACGCCGTGGCCCAGGCCAAAGGCTTTACGCCCCTGGTCCTGTCGGCCTGGAACCAACTCGGAAACCGACGTCCCGAGGGCCCCGCCGGCGCGGCCTGACCCGCGCGTCGTTTCCCGGGCCAGCCTGGCCCCTCGCGAACCACAACGTCGCGGCGCTTGTGGTATAAAGTTTCTGTTCACCTGACCGATAAGAAAGGAAGTACATGTTCGCCAATCAGGGCACCGGCATGTTCCTCGACCCACCACGATCCGGGCACACGCGGGGCGCTACGCGAGTCATGCGCCCTTGAAAAAAGACGATTGGAGGGATCATGACAGGCATTGCCGGCATCGGTTCCTTTTCCTCCTCCTCAAGCACCGTCACGACGACCCGGAACCGTGCCGCCCGCCAGGACAACAGTACAACCACCGCCCAAACCGACGACGATACCGCCACGATCTCCCGAAAGGCCCTGGCCCTGGCTTCCACAGGTAACGGCCAGCCCGGCCTCAAAGTCGGTTCGGGCATGATCAATACCAGCCAAATCAAAGGCCATTTCTCCATCAAGGCCATCGACGAATTGAAAACGGACTCGGGTCACATCCTCGCCTTCGAACGCTACGCGGCCTCGGATACCCTGACGGATGGCGACGACAACCCGCTGTCCACGAAAGGCTATGTGGTGCGCATCGACCCGGGCCAGGCCAATGAGCAGGCCTATGTGCTCACCCAAGACGCCGTCCTCACCGAAAGCGACGACGGCATGATGACCCTGACCGCCCTGACACCCGAATCCCAGACCGGCCACAACGACCTGATCATCGGCGTAACCGGCCGCTCGCTCACCGGCAGCGACGGCGACGACACCATTGTGGCCCTGAACACCTTGCCCAGCATGGACATCACGAGCGGGGACGGGAACGACACGATCCTGCTGTTCGGCAAGCGGGTCAGACTGGGCCTCATCGACACCGGCAACGGCGACGACACGGTGCGCGCCCCGGGCGAACTCGACGGCACGTCCGTGCGTACCGGGGACGGAGCGGATACGGTCCAGGCCCAAACCCTGAAGGGCGCGGACCTGGATCTTGGCGACGGGCAAGACATCGTGCGCGTGACCACAGGCATCGGAAACACCATCAACACCGGCGACAGCGACGACCGCATCATAGCCGAAAGTATCAAGCAAGGGGTCGCGGACATGGGCCTCGGCAACGACACCGTGCGGGTCTCCACCCTGATCTCCGGCGCCTCCCTCGACACAGGCGACGGCGACGACCGCATCGTGGCCACCTCGATCCAAAACGGCGCCCTCGACACCGGCGCTGGCGACGATACCCTGGATGCCGACCGTATCGGCGCCACGGCCGGAGGCTCGGCCAACGTGGCCATCGAAACCGGCGACGGCACCGACACCGTCAAGGCCAGCTGGATCGGCTGGGCGCTCAAGGGCAATGCCACGGTCTCCCTCGATACGGGCGGCAATGACGATCGGATCGAGGCCGGCACCATCGGGATGGCGACCAGCGGCACTGCCAACGTGCGTATCACCGGGGGCACGGGACGGGATACGGTGCAAGCCGGTTGGATGGGCGTCGGCGTCCAGGGGCTCGCCCAAGTGAATGTGGACACGGGCGATGATGACGACACGGTCAAGGCCGACGTTCTGGCCGCCGCCTTCGGAGGCGAGGCCAGCGTCGGGGTGGAGACCGGCAACGGCTACGATGACGTCTCGGCCGACGTGACCGGCCTTTCGGTCGCCGGCACCTCCCAGGCCAATCTTTCCACCGGCAAGGACAACGACATCATCCAGGCCGGCACCAGCCTGGCCAGCGCCACCGGCACGGTCGAGCGCACCCTGGATGGGGGCCACGGCACCAATGTGATCACGACCGAGGCCAGCCAAACGGACATCGGACCGGACACGGCCGCCACCGCCATGGGTGCGCTGCTGCAACACATGGGCAAGGTCAGGAGCCTCGATCCGCTCCTGAAGAAAGCCTACGGCATCGCGGTCGCCGACCGGCTGGGGCAAGTGCTCGAAGCCATGGCCTAAGGCCGGCCATCCATCAGGATAGCCCAACCGCCCGGCGGCAACCACCGCCGGAGACCCTCCACGCCGGTGCGGCCGTGTCCCCATCGATCCGCCGACAGGTTGCCCGCCGCCGAGCCTCACCGCCCTCCCAAACGAGACGGGATGCCCGCAGGGATTGCTTTCCTTCAGGACGTCCGGCGCGCTTACGCAGCGACATAGCGCGTGGGATCGGGCAGGCCGGCCTCGGCAAAGCCCTTGGCACGCAGCAAACAGCTGTCGCAATGGCCGCAGGCCAGACCTTCGGGGCTCGGATCGTAGCAGGAATGGGTCAGGGAATAATCCACGCCGAGCCGGGTGCCGAGGCGCACGATGCCGGCCTTGCTCAGGCGCAGAAGCGGCGTGCGCACCCGGATGCGCAGCCGGCCTTCGACCGCTTCCTTGACGGCCAGATTGGCCATGGTCTCGAAAGCACGCACGAATTCGGGCCGGCAGTCCGGATAGCCGGAATAGTCCAGGGCGTTGACGCCGATAAAGATATCCGAGGCGCCGAGTACTTCGGCCCAGCCCAGGGCCAGGGACAAAAAAATCGTGTTACGGGCCGGCACATACGTGATGGGGATGCCCTTGCCCATGGCATCGAGGGAACGGTCCTTGGGGACCGGGATGTCGGCGGTCAGGGCCGAACCGCCGATCTGGCCCAGGGGCAACGGCAGCACCAGATGCGCGGCCACGCCCATGGCCGCGGCCACACGCCTGGCCGCCTCGATCTCCACGACATGGCGCTGGCCGTAGGCAAAACTCACGGCATAGGGCGTAAACCCCTGCCGCTTGGCCACGGCCAGACAGGTCGTGGAATCGAGCCCACCGGAAAATAGCACCACCGCCTTATGCGCCGTCGTCATGATGAACAAACTCCTAACATACTATAAAGGCGTGGGATGGAAAGCCTCCGGCGGCACCAGCAGGGCGCTGCCCTTTGGAATCCCGACGAAACACGCCCGGAACAAGGAAGGCTTCTTTCCGCTTTGTCAGACGCCCCGGGCTTCGGGGCCCCAAATGATTTTGTGCAGTTGCAGTCCGAGCCGGGCCCGCAGTTTGTCCGCCACCATCCAGGCCGCCAATTCGGCCGGATCGAGGCTGCCGGTCACCGGAGAAAAAAGCACGCTCCGGCATTCCCGGACCCGGGCGGTCACCTCCCGGGCAAACAGGTAGTCCGCGCGGTCGGCCAACACGCATTTGACCTCGTCCCGGGGGCGCAGCCGGTCCAGATTGGCGTAGTCATTGCGATCCGCCATGCCGCTGCCCGGACATTTGATGTCCATGATGGCCACCACCCGGGAATCGAGCACCGAGATATCCAGGCTGCCGTTGGTCTCGACGAGCACGGTCCGGCCGGCATCGGCCAGACGCGCGGCCAGGGCCGGCAATTCCGGTGCCAGAAGCGGTTCGCCGCCGGTCAGTTCCACCAGGGGCAATCCAAAGGCGGTCAGGGCGTCAAAGGCCGCTTCCAGGCTATAGGGCGCGGAATGCTCGGCGGCATGGACGGTGTCGCACCACGAACAGGCCAAATTGCAGCCCGAAAGGCGCAAAAAGGCGCACGGCCAGCCGGCAAAGCTCGATTCTCCCTGGATGCTGGCGAAAATCTCGTGAACGGCCAGGCTCACGGACCCTCCGTGTAGCTGGCCACAAGCCCGGGACTTTCCTCCACCGTGACCCGCGCCACCCGTACCCGGTCGTCGGCCACGGCCTCGGTCAGCCGGGTAAATATCCAGGCGGCCAGGACCTCGGCCGTGGGCGGGTCGAGTTCGGGATTGTCGTTGAGGCAGGCATGGTCGAGCCGGCCCAGGATCGCGTCCATGGCCCCCTTGACCACGAGGAAATCGATCACCATGCCGGCCTCTAGCCGCTCGGCCGCAAGTTCGGCCACCACCTCGAAGTTGTGCCCGTGCATGGCCGCGCACGGCCCGGGATGGCCGGGCAGGCGGTGGGCGGCGCTCACGGAACCGGAAACACGAATGCTGTACTGGCCGGACATGACTGCTCCCCTGGCATTGCGCATCAAGGAAGGTTACCGTAGGAAGGCCGCCGACCGATGTCAATCCGGAGGAACCAGCCATGCCCAAGCCGCCCGTGGACGACGTCCGCGATCTCAAGACCCTGGGCCAGGGGGCCACGCGCTATCCCAAGACCGTCAGCCCCGAGCTGCTCGAAACATTTCCGAATGCGTTTCCGGGCCGGCGCTACACCGTGACTTTCCGCAGCGAGGAATTCACGAGCCTGTGCCCCAAAACCGGCCAGCCCGACTTCGGCACCATCACCATCCGCTATGTGCCGGGCGCCCGTTGCATCGAATCCAAGTCCCTCAAACTCTATCTGTTTAGCTATCGGGACGAGGGCACGTTCATGGAGACCCTCACCAACCGCATCCTGGATGATCTGGTCGCCGCCTGCCAGCCCCTGGAAATGGAAGTGACCGGCGACTTCGCGGCCCGAGGCGGCATCACCATCACCGTCACCGCCGCCCTGCAACGTCCCTGACAGGGACATTGTGTTTTCCCTGGTCAGGCGTGAGGCCCTTTTCCGGCTCAGGCATGTCCAACAGCCGCGTTACCGCAACGGCCGGTCCTTTCCCCTTCGTGTTCCCTCCCCTGAAAGATTGTGAACTTGCCATTGATTAACTTGTTTTTCCGGCAAAACCTGGCTACTCTCATTCCGTGTTTCGCATCGGCGGCTTGCTCTCCCCGTGTCCTTAGCGAAAGCCCCCTAGCTCCCTTATGAAGAACAAGTCCGCCGATAGTCCTCCTGCCTCACCCGCCGCATCCTCTTCATTGCCTCCGGGCGACGCGCAACCACCGCCGGGGCGACTGTTCACGACATCCAACGGCCAAGCCCTCTACCAGGCCCTTTTAGCCGCCATTCCCGATGCCGTGTTCGTGGCTGACGTGGGAACCGGTCTCCTGCTGGATGTCAACCAGGCGGGGTGCCGATTGCTCGGGCTGCCAGCGGAAAAAATCATCGGCCAGCACCACACCATGCTCCACCCGCCGCTGGAGCGCGAACGGTACGCGGCCCTGTTCCAGGCCAGTTTCCGGATTTCCGGTCAGTCGGGCCGCGCCGACATCAAACGTATTGAGCTTGTCCGGGCAGACGGCACAACGATTCCCTGCGACATTTCCAGCCTGGCCATGGAAGAAAATGGTCGTCACATCATGTTCGGCATCTTCCGCGACATCCGCGGCCTGCTGCGCTCCGAGGAACAGCGCCGCCTCAGCGAAAAGTGCTATGCCCTGGCCCTGCGCAGCATCACCGAAGGCATCTGGGACTGGGAACCGGCCACCAATGTGGTATCCTTTTCCGATCGCTGCCTGGAAATTCTCGGCTATGCCCCGGATGAAGTGCCCCACACCGTGGACACTTGGCGTGCCCACCTCCATCCCGAGGATGCGGACTGGGTCAGATCCACCCTCCGCCAATGCGCTGACGGGCTGCTCCCCACATTTTCCATCGAATATCGGATGCGCCACAAGGATGGCCGTTACCGCTGGATACGCAGCCAGGGCACGATGCTGCGGGACGGTTCCGGCACCATTGTGCGCCTGGCCGGGGGCAATTCCGACATCACGGCCCACAGGGAGGCGGAACAGGCCCTGCGCGAAAGCGAACAACGCTTCCGCCTCCAAGTGGAAAACAGCCCGGATGCGTTTTTTCTTCACGACATGGAAGGCGCCATCCTCGACGTCAACCACCGCGCGTGCTGCATGCTGGGTTATGAAGCCGCCGAGCTGCTCGCCATGCATATTTACGACATCGAGGTCATCTGCCCGCCTGAAACCTTGCTCGGTTTTTGGCGCGACGTCTGCCCCGGACCGTTTTCCTTTGATGGCCTGGGTCGGCGCAAGGACGGCACAACCTTTCCCACCGAGGTCCAGGGCGTTGTCTTTACCGAGCGAGGCCGTCTGCTCGGACTGGTGGCGACCCGGGATGTGACCCTGCGCAAAAAGCTGGAACGCAAACTCAAGCAGGCCCGGGACCAAGCCATGGCCGCCAACCAGGCCAAAAGCGAATTTTTGGCCCGCATGAGCCATGAGATTCGTACGCCACTCAACATCCTGCTCGGCATGACCGAGCTGCTGCGAGAGACCCTGCTCACCGACCGCCAGAGGCAGTATGCCGATACCATCGAAAGCTCCGGTAACATGCTGTTGCGCCTCATCGACGACATCCTCGACCTGTCCCGCATCGAAGCCAACCGGATCACGTTGTATCCGGAAACCATTCAGCCACGGGAATGGCTGCGCAACCTCGGCGAATCCATGCGCATCCCGATCGAACAAAAAGGCCTGACCTTGACCCTGGCCCTGGCCGCCAACCTGCCGGAACACTTGCAGACCGATCCGGCCCGTCTCCAGCAGATTCTGCTCAATCTGCTGTGGAACGCCATCAAGTTCACACCTCAGGGCGGCATCGAACTGGGGGCCGTTATGGCGGACACGGGCGTGGGCGCGGCCGGCCTGCACATTTTCGTGTCCGATACCGGCATCGGCATCGCCGCCGACCAGTTCGAGCGCATTTTCGATCCCTTCACCCAGATCGATGCCTCAACCCGTCGCCGGCACGGTGGCACAGGCCTGGGCCTGGCCATCTGCAAACGCTTGGTCGGACTACTTGGGGGCCGCATCCAACTCGACAGTACCCTGGGCCAGGGCGCGCGCTTCACGATCATCCTGCCCCTCAAACCAGCCCCCCCGGCCAAGCCCGCACCCGCCCAAAGCGCTTTGACCGTCGCCACCGAGAACCCCGACCGGGGCTACCGGTTGCTCCTCGTGGAGGACTCTCTCTCGAACCGAGAACTGGTGAAGCTTTTTCTGGAAGGTGAGCCCTGCTCCCTGGCCGAAGCCGAAACCGGCACCGAAGCCTTGTCCCTGTTTGCCGGCCAGACCTTTGATCTGGTCCTGATGGACATGGAAATGCCCGGCATGGACGGCTGCGAGACCACCAGTGCCTTGCGCCGTCTGGAACGGGAGACCGGGCTGCGGCCCACGCCTATCATCATGCTCACGGCTCACGCCTTCTCGGAATACGAGGAAAAGTGCCGCCAAGCCGGATGCAACGGTTTTTTGTCAAAGCCCATCCGCAAGGCCCAGCTGATTATGGAATTGCACCGCCAGATCCTGGAGGCTGCGCGGCAAGCGTCTGATACAGCGCGGGATACGCCCTGAAATCTCTCCCCCAAACCACGCATTTTTTCTTTCGACACCGCGGTTGCCACCCGGTTTCATTTCCGTAAAAAAATAAAATTGCATTGCCAAGCCGATCGCAGTCTGCCAGAGTGATGCGCTTATCCAACGCCATTGCCTGACGGAGCGTTCGCATGAAGCAGATTTTGCTGATCTACCCGATCTTGCCACGATCATTTTGGAGTTTCCAGGAGATCCTGCGTGTTACCAACCGCAAGTCCCTGTTGCCGCCCCTGGGGCTCCTGACCATGGCCGCCCTGCTCCCCCGGTCCTGGACGCCGCGCTTCGTGGACTGCAACGTACGCCCCCTGACCGAGGAAGACTGGGAATTCGCCGACGTAGTCATGGTCTCGGCCATGCTCGTGCAGCGCGAGGGCCTGCTTGCCTGCGTGGCCGAGGCCAAACGCCGGGGCAAGGTCGTGGTGGCGGGAGGACCGTATGTGACCTCGGCGCCCCAAGCCGCCCTGGACGCCGGGTGCGACCTCATCGTCGCCGGCGAGGGGGAAAACGCCATGGCCGCGATCATGGACGCCATCGCGGCCGGACGCCACGGCGAAATCATCCGCAGCGAAGGGTCCGTGGACATGGCCGACCCGCCCCTGCCCCGCCTCGACCTGATCAACCACGCCGACTACGACGCCATGCCCGTCCAGACCTGCCGCGGCTGCCCGTTCGCCTGCGAATTTTGCGACGTCATCAACCTGTTCGGCCGGGTGCCCCGGTACAAACCGGTGGAGCGGGTCCTGGCCGAGCTGGAGGCCATCCATTCCCTGGGCTACCGGGGCTCGATCTTTTTTACCGACGACAATTTCATCGGCAATCCCGGCCAGGCTCTGCGCCTGCTCCAGGCGCTCATCCCCTGGAACCGCGCGCGCGGGGAACCGTTCTGGTTCATCACCCAGGCCTCCATCAACCTGGGGCAGCGCCTCGACCTCATCGACCGCATGACCGAGGCCAATTTCGGCTTCGTGTTCATCGGCATCGAATCGCCGGACGTCAATGTCCTGGCCAATGCCCACAAATTGCAAAACACCCGGCATCCCCTGCTCGACTCCCTCCGTACCATCACGGACAACGGGTTGTCGGTCATCGGCAGTTTCATCCTGGGCTTCGACACCGAAAAGGAAGGGGCCGGCGAACGCATCGAGGCCTTTGTCGAGGCGGCAAACCTTCCCCTAGTCATGATCAACACCTTGCAGGCCATGCCGGGCACGAAACTCTGGGAACGCCTGCGGGACGAAGGCCGTCTACGCGAGGCCACGGACGGAGACATGGCCACCGGGGTGATGAATTTCGTTCCGGACCGCCCCCTGGAGGCCATCATGCGCGAACAACTCGACGCCTGGGACCGGTTGTACGCCCGGGGGCCGTTTTTGCGGCGCACGCTCCGCTGCATGCTGGGCATGCGCCCGACCCGTTCCGCCCAGGGCCAGGCCGAGCCGGCGGTCGGACAGGCCTCCGGTTCCTCCAACGGCGCCTTGGCGGACGGGCTCGTGCAGTTGCGCCTTTTTGGCCGGCTGCTGTGGCGCTTCGGAGTATGCTCGCGGGACCGGCTGGACTTTTGGAAGGCCCTGTACCTCATGTGGCGGCGCAAGCCCTCGCGCCTCATACGGTTCATGACCCTGCTCGTCATGGGCGACGACATCCTGTCATTCACCCGGATCATCCACGACCGGGCCGAACCGACCCTGGCCCATGGCCGGGCCGCGACGGCCGATTCGTCCCGTTCGATCGAACCAGTACCCGCGACCCCACGTCCGTAAAAACGGCAAAAGGCCGGAACGGTAACACCGTCCCGGCCTTTCTGGCGACGCGTAGCGGGCGGCCGGCCTAATGCCGGCGCTCGACCCGGAATTCGTCCCGCAGCAAGGTGTCGGACAAGGGCACCTCGTTGACGTCCATGCGGCAAAAGACCTTTTCCGGATCCTGGCAGGCCAGGGCCTTGGAAAGGACCTCGTCCATGGTCTCGACCTTGATGATCTCCATATCCTTGAGGATGGCCTCGGGCACTTCCTTGAGATCCTTTTCGTTCTCGGCCGGAATGATCGCCGTGCGAATAAGCCCCCGATGGGCGGCGAGGAGCTTTTCGCGCAAGCCGCCGATGGGCAGCACCCGGCCGCGCAGGGTGATCTCGCCGGTCATGGCCAAGTCGTTTCGCACCGGAATGTTGAGCAGGGCCGAAATGATGGCCGTGGCAAGCGTGATGCCGGCCGACGGACCGTCCTTCGGCGTCGCCCCCTCGGGCACGTGGATATGGATGTCGATATCCTTGTGGAAATCGGACTTGAGCCCGTACAGCGGCGAGCGCGAGCGCAGGTAGGACAAGGCGGCCTTGGCCGATTCCTGCATCACGTCCCCGAGCTTGCCCGTGATCTCCACCTTGCCCGAGCCCGGCATGATGGCTGCCTCGACCATGAGGATCTCGCCGCCCATCTCGGTATAGGCCATGCCCGTGCACAACCCGACCCGGGGCGCGGCTTCCATCTCGCCGTGCCGGTGCTTGGGCACGCCGAGGTAGGTGGACAGGCCCTGCACGGTGACGGCAAAGGCCTTGTCCGGCTCCTTGCCCTCCACAAGCTTGCGGGCCACTTTGCGGCACACCGAGGCGATCTCGCGTTCGAGGTTGCGCACGCCGGCCTCCCGGGTGTAGCGCCGGATGATCTCCAGCAAGGCGTCGTCAGACAAGGTCAGGTTGTCCTCCTTGAGCCCATGCTGGGTGATGTTTTTCGGCAGCAGAAAGCGCCGGCCGATCTGCATCTTCTCGGTTTCCAGGTAGCCGGGGATGCGGATGATCTCCATGCGGTCCTGGAGCGGCAACGGGATAGTGTGCAAAGCGTTGGCCGTGGTAATAAAGAAGATCTTGGACAGGTCGTAATCCATGTCCAGGTAGTGGTCGCTGTAGGCATAGTTCTGCTCGGGATCGAGGACTTCAAGCAGGGCGGACGAGGGATCACCCCGAAAATCCGTGCTCATCTTGTCCACTTCGTCCAGACAGAAGACCGGATTATTGAACTTCACGCGCTTGAGCGACTGGATGATCTTGCCGGGCAGCGCCCCGACATAGGTCCGGCGATGGCCGCGGATCTCGGCCTCGTCGCGCACGCCGCCAAGCGACAGGCGCACGAATTCCCGGCCCATGGCCCGGGCAATGGACTTGGCGAGCGAGGTCTTGCCGACACCAGGGGGGCCGACCAGGCACAGGATCGGACCCTTGATGCGCTCGACGAGCTGCTGCACGGCCAGGTATTCGAGAATGCGCTCCTTGGGCTTTTCCAGGCCATAATGGTCTTCGTTCAGAATGGTCTCGGCCTCGCCGATATCGAGCGTGGTCTCCTGGTAGACGTTCCAGGGCAGGTCGAGAATCCATTCCACGTAGTTGCGCACCACGGTGTACTCGGCCGAGGACGGGGGAATCTGGCGCAGCTTCTTGATCTCGCGCAAGGTCTTTTCCCGGGCCTCGTCCGACATGTTCTTGGCTTCCAGGCGCTTTTCGAACTCGGCCGCGTCGGCCCCGGGATCGTCCTCCCGGCCCATCTCCTTGTTGATGGCCTTGATCTGCTCGTTTAAATAATATTCCTTCTGGTTCTTCTCCATCTGCTGCTTGACGCGGTTTTTGATGCGCTTCTCGATGGAGGAGATTTCGATCTCGCTTTGCAGGTAGGCGTAGGTCTCTTCCAGACGCCGGGTGGGGTCGAGCTCCTCGAGCACCCCCTGCTTCTTGATATAGTCCACCTTGAGGTGGGGCATGACCGCATCGGCCAACCGTCCCGGCGCGGTGATGGAATTGATGGCCAGAATGGTTTCCGGGGCCAGCTTTTTATTGATGCGGCCGTACTGTTCCAAGGCTTCCTGGGTGGCCCGGATCAGGGCGTCGGATTCGGGACCGTGGGTCTCTTCCTCGGGCACGCGGCGTACGGTGACCATGGAGTATTCGGCGTCCTCGCCGGCGGCGAGGCTGTCGGCGTCCCACTCGGCCCGGTACAGGCCCTCGAAGAGCACCTTGATGGTGCCGTC
Organism: Desulfovibrionaceae bacterium; assembly: GCA_040307025.1. Lineage (GTDB taxonomy): Bacteria > Desulfobacterota > Desulfovibrionia > Desulfovibrionales > Desulfovibrionaceae > Solidesulfovibrio. The sequence continues at coordinate 13,054 of JAWRKJ010000098.1, forward strand.
GGGCAGCCGCAGCATCTGCAGGATCTTGCTGACCGTGCCCATGTCGAAGAGGTCTTCGGCCTCGGGTTTTTCGGTCTCTGGCGAACGCTGGGCCACCAGAAAGATCTTCTTGTCGTGGGCGGCCACGGCCTGTTCTATGGCCTTGATGGAGGCCTCGCGGCCCACGAACAGGGGGGCGATGGAGCGCGGAAACATGACCACTTCCCGCAGGCTCATCATGGGCAGACGGACCGAGTCGGCGGTGGAGCGGTTATTATCGAAGGAAAAACCAGTCATTGATCCTCCCGCTTCCGGGCATGGTTACGGCTTTGGTCAAAGCCGGGCCGGAAGGCATCCGGCCCGGCAGGCTTTCGCTTGTAGGTAAGGCCAAAAAGACCGTTGTCAAACGGGAGGGCGGGACGATCAGGCCGATTTGACTTCCTGGTGGTAGAAAAGCAGCGGTTCGAGCCCCTTTTCCACCACGGCCTTGTTGATCACGCACTCCTTGACATCGGACAGGGAGGGCAGCTTGTACATGATCTCAAGCATGATGCTTTCCATGACGTTACGCAGCCCCCGCGCCCCGGTCTTGCGTTCGATGGCCTTTTCGGCAATGGCCTCCATGGCGTTTTTGGTGAAACGCAGCCGCACCTTGTCCAGTTCGAAGAGCTTCTGGTACTGCTTGACCAGAGCGTTTTTGGGCTCGGTCAGGATACGCACCAGATCATCCTTGGTCAGTTCCTCCAGGCTCGTGAGGATGGGGATACGGCCGACGAACTCGGGGATGAGCCCGAACTTGATCAGGTCGGCCGGATGGGCCTGGGAGAGCATCCGGGACATATCGTCGTCGTGGCGGGCTTCCACCTTGGCGCCGAAGCCCATGGCCGTGCCGCGCAGGCGCTGGCCCACGATCTTTTCCAAGCCGATGAAGGCACCGCCGACGATGAAAAGGATGTTGGCGGTGTTCAAGCGGATGAACTCCTGCTGCGGGTGCTTGCGGCCGCCCTTGGGCGGGATGTTGGCCTCGGTACCCTCAATGATCTTGAGCAGGGCCTGCTGCACGCCTTCGCCGGACACGTCGCGGGTGATGGACGGGCTGTCGCCCTTGCGCGCGATCTTGTCGATCTCATCGATGTAGATGATGCCCCGGCTGGCCGACTCGATGTCGTAATCGGCGTTTTGCAGGAGCTGGACCAGGATATTCTCCACGTCCTCGCCCACATAGCCGGCCTCGGTCAGGGTGGTGGCGTCGGCAATGGCGAAGGGGACATTGAGAATCCTGGCCAGGGTCTGGGCGAGCAGGGTCTTACCCGACCCGGTGGGGCCGATCAAGAGGATGTTGCTCTTGTCGATCTCCACGTCGTCGGCTCCGGCGGAACCGGCGTAGTAGACCCGTTTGTAATGGTTGTGCACGGCCACGGCCAGGATCTTTTTCGCCTGTTCCTGGCCAATGACATATTCGTCGAGCAGGCGCTTGATCTCGGCCGGAGGCAGGAGCTTGCCGCCTTCGGTCTCCTCGCTCACCGACTCCTGGGCAATGATCTCATTGCACAGGGCCACGCACTCGTCGCAAATATAGACGTCCGGCCCGGCAATAAGCCGCTGGACCTCGTCCTGGTTCTTGCCGCAAAACGAGCAGCACAGCTCGCCCGACACGGAATTTTTCTTCCTGGTCATACCGGAAAACCCACCCTGCCCGGCGTACCGGGCGTTTTGGCCGGAGCCGTAGGACTCAAGCCTCTTCGGGCTCCTTTTTCGCAAGAGGTTCCCTGGAGGTCAACACCTTGTCGATGAGGCCGTAGGTCACGGCCTCAGCGGCACTCATAAAATTGTCACGTTCCGTATCCAGCCGGATCTTATCGATGGGCTGGCCGGTATGGCGGGACATGATCTCGTTTAAGGACTCACGGATGCGCTTGGTCTCCTGGGCGTGGATCTCGATGTCCGTGGCCTGGCCCTGGAAGCCGCCCGAAGGCTGGTGAATCATGATGCGGCTGTGAGGCAGGGCGTAGCGCATGCCCGTGGCACCGGCGGAAAGGAGCAAGGCGCCCATGCTGGCGGCCTGTCCCAGGCACAGGGTGGACACCGGCGGCAGCACGTATTGCATGGTGTCGTAGATGGCGAGCCCGGCCGTGACCGAGCCGCCCGGGGAATTGATGTACATGAAAATTTCTTTCTCCGGGTCCTCGGACTCGAGAAAGAGCAGTTGGGCGCAGATCAGGTTGGCCACATAGTCGTCCACCGCGCTGCCAAGCAAAATGATGCGGTCTTTGAGGAGCCGGGAATAAATGTCGTAAGCCCGCTCGGAGCGTCCGGTGGTCTCGATGACAATAGGAATGGTGGACATGTCGTACCTTTTTTGTACCGGGGACGCCGCGACGCGACGGAATTGTCGCTGGGCCGTCCCCACCCCGACCGCCCGGTGTCGGGTTTCGGGAGGGACGGCCGGCGGCCCGGCCGTCCTCTGCCCGGTTGCTGTCAATTACTGCATTGCAAGAATGGGGCCGCGTTCCCCCCGGGCCGAATGCCCGGACGTTCCCGCATACATAAGCACGTTTTCCCGGCTGGCTAGGCTAGTCCCGCACGCCATAGGCCGGAGTTTCGGTCGGAGGCACCTTGGTGACCTCGGCGTTGGCATAGATGAAATCCGCCGCCTTATCCGCCAAGAGCTTGTCACGCACCATGACCATGAGGTTGTTGTCCTCATAGTAGCGCTTGAGCAAAATAACGTCCTGGCCGGTCTGGGTGGACAGCCGGTAGAAGAAGGCATCCATCTCCTGGGGGCCGACCGAGAGTTCTTCCTTGGCGGCCACGGCGGACAGGAAGATCTGGGTACGGACCAGTTCCTCGGCCCGGGGGGTCATCTCGACCTTGATATCGGCCAGGGTCTTACCCGTGGAATCCACGCTCTTGCCCCGACGTTCCAGCTGGTTCACGTAGTCTTCGAGCATCTGGGCCAGATGCTGGTCCACCATGGACGGCGGCAGGGGGAAGTCGAGTTCGGCCAGCAGACCGTCCAGGAGCTTTTTCTGGGCCGCGGAGCGGTGCAGGTCTTCCCGGGACTTGGTGTAGGACTGGGTTATGGCCTGGCGCATCGTTTCCAGGTTCTCGAAATTGCCGGCCTTTTTGGCCAGTTCGTCATCGACCGGCGGCAGGATGCGCTCTTTTATCACGTGCACGGCCACTTTCATGTTCACGGCCTTGCCGGCGAGCTCGGTGTTGATGAAGTCAGCCGGAAAGGTCATCTCACCCTGGCCCTCGGAGCCGGCCGGGATGGTCTTGACCAGAGCCTCGAACTCCGGCAGCGCCTGGCCTTCGCCGAGGGTCAGCTCGAAATTCTCGGCCCGCACGCCGGGCAGGGGCTCGCCGTTCTCGAAGGCCTCGAAGCTCACGGACACCACGTCACCGTCGACGGCTTGACGGTCATCGGGGATGGGTTTGACCTCGGCCAGGTTGCGGCGCACCCGCTCGACCACGGTATCGATATCGGCCGGGGACACCACGACCTCTTCCTGCTCGATGGCCTTGCCCTTGTAGTCGGGCAGATCGAAATCCGGCGCATGTTCGAAGGAAAAGGAATAGGCCAGGGGCTCGTCCTTGGCCAGGGTGACATCGCCCACATCGATACGGGACATGGGGGACTTGCCGAGCTCACCCATGATCTGGTTGATGTGGACGTTGATGAGGTCGGTCGTGGCCTCGGTCGCAATCTCTTTCTTGAAACGCGACTCGATGAGGCTTGCGGGCACCTTGCCCTTGCGGAACCCCTTGATGTCGGCCTTGGAACGGTACAGGGCAACGGCCGTGGCCAGGGCTGCATTGGCCTCTTCGGCCGGAACATTTACATTGACCTGCGTTTTCACAGGGGTAATCTGGGTGACGGTATATTCCAAGGCTGCCTCCAGGCTTCTCGCCCCGGCCCACGCGACGGGGGGGACGGATTGCGAATGTTTTTGGGAAAGACGTCGCGGACACGAAATTCGTTATCCTAAGGGAAGTCGCGACAAAAGGAAAGCCTCATCTCCCGGGTGTCGCCGCGGCCGGAGCACCGTAACCGCCACCGCCCGGCGTGGCCACGCGCAATCTGTCTCCGGTGCCGAGCAGCACATGGACCTTGCCCGGCAGGACCGCTTCCACGCCTCCCCGGAGCATCGTATTGATACCCGGGGCCCCGGCTTCGCCGCCGGCCAGGCCCCAGGCCCCGCGCGTCCGGCGTTCGGACAGGACCGTGACCTCGGCCGGCGCGAGCAACTCGATCTCCCGCACCAACCCGTCCCCGCCCCGGTTGCGACCGGCCCCGCCCGAACCCGGGCGCAGGCCGTAGCGCGTCACGCGCAGGGGATAGGCGTATTCCAAGGCCTCGACCGGGGTATTCTGGGTGTTGGTCATGTGGCTGTGCACGGCCGACTGGCCCGCACCGTCGCGGCTTGCCCCGGCGCCGCCGGCCAGGGTCTCATAATAGGCAAAGGGCGCCCCCGACCGGGGATCGATGCCGCCCAGGGCGATGTTGTTCATGGTGCCTTGGGAAGCGGCCGGCACCCGCTCGGGCAGGGCGCTGGCCAGGGCGAGCAGGATCACGTCCACCAGCCGCTGGGAGGTCTCGACATTGCCCCCGGCCACGGCGGCCGGAAACACGGCCTCGACCAGGGTGGCGGGCCGGGTCACGATCTCGATGGGACGCAGACAGCCGGCATTGGTCGGGGTCCGGCCGCCGGCCAGACAGCGGAAGACGTAAAGAGCCGCGGACACGGCGATGGCCCGCACGGCATTGACGCAGCCGGCGGTCTGGGGCGCGGTGTCCGAAAAATCGAGCCTGGCCCGGGTGCCGGCCACGGTCAGGGTCAGGCGCACGGCCAGGTCGCTGTTGCCGCAGCCGTCATCGTCCAGGTAGTCCGTGGCCGCATAGGTGCCGTCGGGCACCGTCTCCAGGACCGTTTCCACCAATCGTTCGGCGTAGTCCATGAGCGCGGCCGCGCACCGGCCGACCATGGACGGACCATGGACGGCAACAAGCGCGTCCAACCGGGCGGCGCCTACGGTGTTGGCCATGATCTGGGCCGCGAAATCACCCTCGCGCTCGACCGGCGTGCGCACGTTGGCCAAAAAAAGCCGCATGACATCGGGCACGATCCGGCCGCCCACGACGATCTTCACCGGCGGGATGATGAGCCCTTCCTGGAAGATCGAGGTGGAAAGGGGCATGGACCCGGCGGCCATGCCGCCGACATCGGCATGGTGGGCCCGGTTGGCCACGAAAAAAAGCGGCTTGTCGCCACCGGCGAAAACCGGCGCCACGAGGGTAATGTCGGGCAGATGGGTGCCGCCGCGAAACGGGTCGTTGAGCATGACCATGTCGCCCGGGGCAAAGGTCGTCTCGGCCATGGCCGCCTTGACCGACAGGGGCATGGAACCCAGGTGCACCGGAATATGGGCGGCCTGGGCCACCATGTCGCCGGCGGCGTCGAACACGGCGCAGGAGTAGTCGCGACGTTCCTTGATATTGGGGGAATAGGCCGTACGACAAAGGGTCATGCCCATTTCCTCGGCCACCGAGGCGAACTTGTTGTTGAAGACTTCAAGCGTGATCGGGGTGACGTGCATGGTCGAGGTTCTCGCGGCCGGAAAGCTACCCTGTGGAGTCGGACGGGAAGCGGCGCTACATCGCCGCATCGTGTGCAGGCGTACCGTTTCCGCCAAGCGAAAGCAAGCACCCGCCCGGCAACCGGCCTTTACGGATCGGCCCGGCCCGGGTTAAAGGAAGAAAGCCGGAGAAAGTCTTCCTTCCACAACGCCAATGGAGCCTGCCATGACGTCCCCGCCCCTGGTTCGAGGCCCTTTGCCTCCGTCCCTGGCCGCCCTGCTGGTCACCCTGCTCGTCCTTGCCGCCCCGGTCCTGGCCGGCACCTTGGTCAATGCCCGATGTCCCTGCGGCTACCACACGGAACGCATGCCTCTTTTCGGCGGCCGGGCCAACTTCCGCACCGTGTGCCTGTTCCCGGCCCTGTGCCCGACCAGCCACGAGCTGGTGCTCGTCAACCTCCTCGATCCCCTGGCTGACATCCCCCAGTGCCCAGGCGGCAAAACCATTCCTTATACCGATCCGTCCCTGGCGCTCACGGTCGGGGGCCCGGTCGTGACCTCCTGGAACGTGCGCGACCGGGGCCTTTCCGTGCAGCTTTTCAGCCACGGCTACCGCTGCCCGCGTTGCGGTCGCCCGACCCTGAGCTTCAGTTTCGCCGGCAATTGGGACTGAGGCCACGCCCGGCCAGGCCTGCCCGGGGCGACCTTTTCGCGGGACAGCCGGTCCGGCTTCTGCTATACGGCCGGAAAAGGATCGTATGTGAACACGTTTCGCCGATGGTTCGCCGGCCTTGCCATGGCCGCTTTATTCCTGGTCGTCGTGGCCTGCCACTCTTCGGTCAAGGCCCCACCCATGCCCCAGGTGCCCAATCCGCCCCCGGCGGCCGGAGCCAGCGCCCTGGAAGTGGAGCGCTACCAGCTCGTGGAAGAAAAGCAGGCACTGGAAAGCAGTTACGGCGACAATCTCGGCCGCATCAAACAAATCAACACCCGGCTCATCGAAATCAATATCGAGCTCAACCAACACGGCAGCCACCCCTAGCCGGAAGGGGACGCGCCCTGGGCTTCGGACCGGCGTAACCGCCCCCCAGATCCTGCCCAGCCCCAAGGAAAGTGCCATGTTCGGACGTTCCGAAAAGAAAAAAAAACGCCCTGACGCCATCACCGCCTTTCTCGGTGCCGGGGCCGAATACCGTGGCCAGTTCCATTTCCAGGGCGTTGCCCGCATCGACGGCGGCGTGATCGGCGACATCCTGTCCGACGGCACCCTGGTCCTCGGCGAGGGCAGCCGGGTGGAAGGCCGCATCCGGGTGGCCGAGCTCATCGCCAACGGCCGGATCGTGGGCGACGTGGAAGCCTCCCAGCGGGTGGTGCTGTCCAAGCGGGCCAATTTGGAAGGCAACCTGCTGACGCCCGCGGTGGTCATCGAGGACGGCGCCATGCTCAACGGCACGGTGAGGATGCCGCTGCCGGACGATCCGAAACCGCTCGGCAGCAACCCGCCCGAGACGCTCGCCGCCGACGATCAGGCCCCTTCCGGCGGCAAGGCCGGGAATTAGGGATTGCCAAAAATCCCGGGGCCGATTACACGGCGAAAACACCCCCACGCGCCCAGCCCCAAGGAGTCCCGTTTCATGGGCCAATTTTTTCCTGACAGCGACCAATTCCCCCTGGAAGATCAGATCAAAAACCTCGGTGATGACGAACTGCTCGATTTCTGGGAAGAAACCCAGTATCTGGAGCGCGCGCTTGTGGAAGACGAAAATCCCCAGGCCGAGCATTCCGTGGAATACGAGCGGGTCATTCTCCAGGAACTGCGTCTGCGTTCCTGCCGCCGCACCCTCGAACGCAACGGCTGATTTCCTCCCCGCCCTCGGCTTTGCGGCGTCGGACCCTTGACGCCATGAAAAAAGGCGCCCGTGCGGACGCCTTTCGTTTTTCCGTCTGGCGGCGCAGGTCCGTCACATGGCCTTGATGACGTCCACCAGGACGTTGGTCACCCTCTCGGCATTCTCGTTGAAGATGGTGACGATCTCCTGCCAGTTCACCGGCGGCTCGTCGGTCTTCCAACAGTCGTAATCCGTGCTCATGGCCACGGCCGCGTAGGGCAGCCCAGCCTCGGCCGCCAGGGCGCATTCCGTGGCAATGCTCATGTTGATCACGTCCGCGCCGAAGGCCCGGAACATGTTCGATTCGGCCCGGGTCGAAAAACGCGGGCCCTCGATGGTCACCACCGTGCCCCGCTCGTGGAAGCGGTAGCCGTGTCCCCGGCAGGCGGCGATCAAAAGCTCGCGCAGCGGCTCGGAAAACGGATCGGCCATGGGTGTATGGGCCGGATTGTGGGGCTCGAAGCGCTCATAAAAGGTCGGCACCCGGCGCCGGGTGAAATCGATGAACTGGTCGAGGATCACGAGATCGCCCCGGT
>JAWRKJ010000099.1:0-3407 GCA_040307025.1 Desulfovibrionaceae bacterium
CCGCGGCCCGGGCCGCCGGTCCGAACGGCATCGTGGCCACCGACGTGGGCCAGGGCCAGATGCGCGCCGCCCAGGTCTGGCCATGCGCCGAACCGGGCCGGTTCCTGACCTCGGGCGGGCTCGGCACCATGGGCTTCGGCCTGCCGGCCGCCATCGGCGCGGCCCTGGTCTCCCCGGGTTCCACGGTCACGGCCGTGGTCGGCGACGGCGGACTGCTCATGAACGTGCAGGAGCTGGCCACGCTGGCCGAGCTCAACGTGCCGGTCAAGGTGCTGGTCCTGGACAACGGCTGTCTGGGGCTCGTGCGGCAGCAGCAGTACTTTTTCTGCGACGGCCGCATTGCCTCCTCGACCTTCGGCGCCCGGCCCGATTTTCCGGCCCTGGCCCAGGCCTTCGGCCTGGCGGCCGTGGACCTCGAACACTCGCGCGATCCCGAAGGCGCCCTGAAAGCGGCCTATGCCGCGCCCGGACCGGCGCTCATCCGCCTGCCCGTGGACGCCGACGCCTATGTCTATCCCATGGTGCCGCCCGGTGCGGCCAACAACGAAATGATCATGGAGGCCGACCATGCCCATGCCAAATGACGCCAAACGCAACGCCGCCGGACGGCAAGCCGTGCTGGATGTGGCCACCTATGACCCCATGGGCGCCGTGCGCCATGTGGCCGCCCTGCTGGCCAAACGGTCCTATCCGCTGTTGGCCCTGACCTGCCTGCCCGACGACGACGGCTGCGGCCGGCTGCTGCTGACCGTGGCCGATGACGGCCGGGTGGGCCGGCTGACCATCGAACTGTCCGGGCTGCCCGAGGTGGCCTCGGCCCGGCTGCGCGAAACGGCAACGACTGGCGTCAACCCACGCCCGGAGGGCTCGCTGGCCGCCTGAGACGGGGATGGACGGACCCTGGCCTTCCACGATATGGGCTTTCCTTCGGCGTTGCCGAGGAGGTTCGTATTGTGAACGCAGGGCTCGACGGTGTCTTATCGGCCGAACGCTCTTCCTGTGAAACACTGACGCGGCAGGCGAAAAGTATCGCCGACAGCCCGGCTGCGGCCATCTTGGATCGCCTGCCCGTCAGTGTGGTGGTCTTTAACGCCAATCGCCAAATCATTTATTCCAACTCGTCGTTCCGGCGCATGCTTCCCCGGGAGGACGAGATCCAGACGTTGCTCGGGCAGCGACTGGGCGAGGCCATGCACTGCCTGGGCGCGCAATTGACACCCGACGGCTGCGGCATGTCGCCACTGTGCCGCCATTGCGGCGCCACCCAGTCCATGCTCCAACTCTTGCAGCACAAGGAACTGACCTGTGCGGAAGGGGAATGCCGGCTCCAGCGCCATGAGGGGCCGCGCACGGGCAGCCTTGACTTCCACCTGCAACTGTGGACCCTGCCCCTTGGTGGCGAACTTTTTCAGGCCGCGATCCTGACCGACATCCGGGCCGAAAAACGCCTGGCCCTCATGGAACGCATCTTCTACCACGACCTGCTCAATCTCGTGTCGGGCTTGCGCGGGCTGTGCGAATTGTTGCGTCAATCTCCGGCCCCCGAAGGCCCCCGGGCAACCGAAATCGACCTGCTCGTCTTCACCACCGAGCGCATTACGGAACTCATCAACGCCCAGCGGGACTTCACCCTGGCCGAGCAGGGGGAATACGAGGTGGCGAGCGTCAAGCTGCGCTCCCTGCCCCTGATCCAGGACATCGCCGACATCATGCGCCAGGAGGCCTCGTCCCGGGGCAAAACCCTGGCCGTGGACATCCACAGTGCCGATGTGAGCTTTTCCTCCGACCGCAAGCTCGTCCACCGCATCCTGGTGAACATGCTCAAAAACGCCATGGAGGCCACGCCCCGGGGGGGCGCCGTTACCGCGGGCTGCACCGTGGACGCGGACGGACTGCGCTTCTGGGTGCGCAATCCCGGTCAGATCCCGTCCGAGGCCCGGGAGCAGATCTTCCGCCGGACCTTTTCCACCAAGGGCAAAGGCCGGGGACTTGGGACCTACGGCATGAAGCTTTTTGCCGAGAACTATCTGGAAGGTTCTGTGGATTTTCGCTCGGACGCCACGCGCGGCACGGAGTTCTCCCTGCGTTTGCCCTTGGCCTTGGGGTGCAAGGAAGAGGCGTAGAACCATCCCGCCCCCTGACCGGAGCCGAGGGGCGGGATGGACGCGGACGGGGCTAGAAACCAGGCTGTTCCGAGAAGAGCTTCACGTCCATGGGCGCGGCCAGCAGCTCGGGGGCCTTGGCCTTGAAGCCGTTGAGATGCGGCGTGTCGAGGTGGCTGGCGAGCAATTCCTTGCTCGCCCAGGCCTCGACGAGGACGAATTCCCCGGGCCGCTGGGCGGATACGTAGAGGTCGTAGGCGATGTAGCCGGGATCTTTCTGGGTCGGGGCGATCAGCCCGAGCAGGGTGTCCTTGAGGGCGGCTTCCTGTCCCGGTTTGGCCAGGAATTTGGCCACGACGTGAACAATGCCTTCGGCCATGATGCGATCCTCCTTTGGATGTACTCCAATGGTTGCAAGAGCTAGGTGTTTTTCCCAGCCTGGTCAACCGCCGCCGCTGCCTCAGGGGGACGCCAGGGCACTCAAACATGACAGCCCGGCAAGGAAGGCGGCTGGGGGCGCCGGTCGTCTTGACCGGCCGGCCATTCCCGCTTATCGGCAAGAAACGAAAGAAGTTCCATGAAGGCGGACGGATGACCAGCAACGGTCGCGAGGACGAGACCCGACAACGCTTGCTGGCCGCGGCGGGCGAGATTTTTTCCTGCAAGGGCTTCGAGGCAGCCACCGTCCGGGAGATCACCCGCCTCGCCAAGGTCAATCTCGCCGCCATCCACTACCACTTCGGCAGCAAGGAACGCCTGTACCAGGCGGTACTCGAATACGCCCACCGCGAAGCCAACCGGCGTTTCCCCCCGGACCTCGGGCTGCCCGAAGGCGAAGCCGACCCGGAGACGCGCCTGTACGTCTACGTGCGGGCCCTTTTTTTGCGGCTGTTCGACAAGGGCCGCCATGTCTGGCTGCACCGGCTCATGGCCCGGGAAATGGCCGAGCCGTCAAGCAACCTGCCGGGGCTGATCGAACGCTGCCTGGCCCCGGCCAACGCCGTGTTGCGCGACATCGTGGCCCAGATTCTCGGTCCGGATGCCTCGCCGGTCCTGATCGCCCGCTGTGCCCAAAGCGTGGTGGGCCAGTGCCGCCACCTCGCCCTGGACCGCCCGGTCCTGGCCAGCCTCTACCCCGACTGCGATCCCGAAACCGACGATGTGGACGCCCTGGCCGCCCATGTCACCCGTTTTTCCCTGGCGGCCATGCGCGGCCTTGCCGCCGAGGCCTGGACCGCCCCCAACCTTGCCCCGACAACCGGAGCCCCTTCGTGAAGCCTTGTCCTCTACCCTGGCTGCTGGTGG
>JAWRKJ010000100.1:0-3109 GCA_040307025.1 Desulfovibrionaceae bacterium
CCCCCCCCCCCCCCTCTTTCATTATTCAATACCCCATCCCGCGTGAACGGTCGCGCGCCAAGCCTGGAAGGCCTGCAGGAAACCTTCAAGAGGTACTTCACCTTTTTCGCCGGTGCGCCGGTCCTTGGTCTCGACAATGCCCCGGGCCAGCCCCTTGCCGCCCAAGGTCAGCTGGAGAGGAAAGCCCATGAGATCGGCATCCTTGAACTTGACGCCGGGACGTTCGTCGCGGTCGTCGAGCAAGGTTTCGATGCCGGCGGCGGTCAGGGCGGCGTAAATTTCGTCGGCCTTGGCATTGGCCGCCTCGTCCTTGGGGTTGAGGTGGACCAGCACCACCTCGAACGGCGCCATGGGCGGCGGGAACACAATGCCGTGCTCATCGTTGTTCTGTTCGATGCAGGCGGCCACGATGCGCGACACGCCAATGCCGTAACAGCCCATGATCATGAACTGTTCCTTGCCGGCCTCGTCCAGGAAGGTGGCGTTTAAGGCCTTGGAGTATTTGAGCCCGAGCTTGAAGACGTGGCCGACTTCGATACCCTTGGTGAAGGTAAGCGGCGCCCCGCACTTGGGGCAGACATCGCCCGGCGCGACCTGGCGCAGATCGGCGTAGGCGGTGATTTTCGCGTCGCGCTCCAGGTCCACATGCTCGATATGGGCATCGGCGGCATTGGCCCCGCAGATAACGTCCTTGACCGAAGCCAGTTCCAGGTCGGCGTGGATGCTGGCCACGTCCAGGGCAACGGGACCGGCGAAACCGACCGGCGCCTTGGTGATGGCCGTCACTTCCTCGGGAGCGGCCAGGCGCAGATCGATGGCGCCAAGCAGGTTCTTGAACTTGACCTCGTTGAGTTCCCGGTCACCGCGCACGAGGGCCGCCACCGGCTTGCCGTCGGCAATATAGAGCAAGGTCTTGACGATGCGCGCGGGCGGCACCTTGAGAAAGGCGGCCACTTCCTCGACGGTATGCACGCCCGGCGTGGCCACGGGCGCGGCCGCCGGACAGGGGCTGGCATCCCGGGGCGTGTCGCAGGAGGTCTCGGCCTTTTCCAGGTTGGCGCCGTAATCGCAGGCCGGGCAGGCCACGATGGTGTCCTCGCCGGTTTCGGCCAGGACCATGAATTCGTGGGAAAACGAGCCGCCAATGGCCCCGGAGTCGGCGGACACGGCCCGGAACTTGAGGCCCAGCCGCTCGAAAATGCGGGAATAGGCCTTGTACATGGCCCAATAGCTGGCCTCGGCGCCGGCCTCGTCCTTGTCGAAGGAATAGCCGTCCTTCATGATGAATTCGCGACCGCGCATGAGCCCGAAGCGGGGACGGATCTCGTCGCGAAATTTCGTCTGCACCTGGTAAAGATTGACGGGCAACTGCCGGTAGGAACGGATCTCGTGGCGCACGAGGTCGGTGACCACCTCTTCGTGGGTGGGCCCGAGGCAGTATTCCCGGTCATGGCGGTCGACGAAACGCAGCAGTTCCCGGCCGTAGAATTCCCAGCGTCCGGATTCCTTCCAGAGATCGCCCGGCTGCACGGCCGGCATGAGGATTTCCAGGGCGCCGGCCCGGTTCATCTCCTCGCGCACGATGTTGGCCACGTTGTTCACGGCCCGCAACCCGAGCGGCAGATAGGTATAGATGCCGGCCGTGAGCTTGCGGATCATGCCGGCGCGCAACAGCAATTTGTGGCTGATGACCTCGGCCTCGGCCGGGGTTTCCTTGAGGGTCGGGGCGTAATAACGGCTCAGTCGCATGCGGTTTCCTTTTTTTCGATCAGAAAACGTTCCAGTTCGTCCATGAAAGCGGGAATGAGGTTGGCGGCGCCGCGCACCTTGCCGCAAATCTTGCCTTTGCGGAAGAGGATGCCGCAATCGCGTCCGCCAGCAATGCCGATATCGGCCTCCCGGGCCTCGCCGGGGCCGTTGACCACGCAGCCCATGACGGCCACGGTAAACACTTCGGTCACCCCGCGCAGCCGCTCCTCCACGGCCTCGGCCAGACCGACCAGATCGATTTCAGTGCGGCCGCAGGTGGGGCAAGAGATGATGTTCGGGCCGCGCTGGCGAATATCGAGGGAGCGCAGGATCTCGTAGGCCACGCCGATCTCGGTCACCGGATCGCCGGTCAGGGACACGCGCAAGGTGTCGCCCAGGCCCTCGGCGAGCAGCATCCCCAGGCCCACGGCCGATTTGACCGCGCCGCGAAGCGGGGTTCCAGCCTCGGTCACGCCGATGTGCAACGGGTAGTCGACCTTTTGGGCCAGCAACCGATAGGCGGCCACGGTACGCAGCACGGACGAGGACTTGAGCGAGATCTTGATGTCGCCGAAACCGCGCCGTTCGAGCATGGCCACATGGGTGAGCGCGCTTTCGACCATGGCCTCGGGCGTGGGACCACCGTAGCGGGCCAGCAAATCCTTTTGCACCGAGCCGGAATTGACGCCGATACGGATCGGCGCGCCATGCTCCTTGGCTGCGGCCACCACCGTGTCCACGGCCGCCTCGGAACCGATGTTGCCCGGATTGATGCGCAAGGCGTCGATGCCCGCCTCAAGGGCGGCCAGGGCCAGCCGGTGGTCGAAATGGATGTCCGCGATCAACGGGACGCGGGTGCCGGCCCGGATGGCGGAAAGTGCCTTGGCCGCGTCTTCGTCGAGCACGGCGAGCCGCACGATCTCGGAACCGGCCTCGGCCAGGGCCGCGATCTGGGCCAACGTGGCGGCCACGTCCCGGGTATCGGTGTTGGTCATGCTCTGGACGCGCACGGGGTTGTCACCGCCCACGCCGATGTCGCCGATCCGAACGGTCCGGGTGTGGCGCCGGAGCGGAGCTTGTATGGTCTGTTGCATAGGGGAAAAGGTCGTTTTTCCAGTCGACCAGTACAAACCGCCTTGGCCTGCACCGGGGAGACACACTCCGTTATGAATAATGGCTCTGGCGTCAAGCCCCAGGCTGGTGGACTCAGGCAGGGCACAGCCCACGAGGCTCGCCCGCCTGCATCTCCGACCTCAGCGACCGAGCCAGGGCAGCCTTTGTTTGATGCACTGCCACAGGCCGTCTTGTGCCGGCGGTTCGGGCAGGATCGTCGTTCCCGTGGCGAGGCCCTCGTTTGGGA
>JAWRKJ010000101.1:0-6474 GCA_040307025.1 Desulfovibrionaceae bacterium
CCCCCCCCCCCCCCCCCCCGATTCCGCCTAGTCGGCGGTTTTCTTGAGCCGGACCTTTTCGTTGGCCTTTTTCAGGGTTTCGCTCAAAAGCTCGATGTCCACGGGCTTTTGCAGGTAGGCGAAGGCCCCGAGTTTCATGCACAGTTCCCGGTCGGCCTCGGAACCGTGGCCGGTCAGGATGATGATCTCCACGTCGGGGCGGGCGAGCTTGGCGCGCTTCAAGACCTCGATGCCGTCGATGCCGGGCATCTTGAGGTCGAGGACCATCACTTCCGGTTCGTCCTCGGCCATCATGTCCAGGGCCGATTCGCCGTCGTAGACCACGTGGGAGCCCACTTCGCGCATGGACAGCCGCTCGGACAGGGTCTGCACGAATTCGCGTTCGTCATCCACGAGCAGGACCTTGGTCGGCATCTCGAAGTCGGCCCGGCGGTAGATGTCGGTCTGGTAAAAGCCCTTGCCGACCTTGGTGGTCACGTCCCGCACGCCGTCGACTTTGGCGGCGATGGCGCGCAGTTCGGTTTCCAGGCGGTCGAGGAGCAGGACCTTTTTGTTGATGGTAAGGGTGATCACGCCGTCCTTGGCCGACACGGCCACGTCGTGGCCCTTGCCCGTGACCACGGCTTCCACCCGGGCGGCGAGCAGGAAATCCCGGGCCACGGCCTGGGAGGCGTCGGTGACGCGCAGGGCCGGATCGGCCAGGTGCTTGACCACCAGATCGGCGGCCTTGTCCACCTCGGTCTTGTCCATGGGCACGACCATGTCGTGGAGCGTGGCCGACCAGGGGTCCTTGGTGCCGGCCACCAGTTCGGTCCACACGGCTCGGTCCTCGTCGGCCCGCTCCAGGGCGCGCTGGGCCTCGCGGTCGGACAGGCCGGATTCCTCGATGGCCACGGCCCGGCGGAAGGCCGCGTCGCCGATCAGGCACACCCGCAGCACATGGGTCAGCTCCCGTGGCGCCAGCAGGCCGCAAAAGCCGGTCAGGATGCACTTGGCGTCCTCGCCCAGGTGGGTGGCCAGGGCCAGGCGCAGCCAGGCCGTGGCCCGCTGTTTTTCGTGGGTGAACTTGTTGAAGACCGAGGTCTTGGCCGTGAAGGCCTTTTCGATCTTGTCCGCGCCGAGCCCCGAGAGCTTGGCGGCCAGGGCCACGAGATCGGTGTCGGGCACGATGGGCAGGCCCGTGGTCTCGTGCACGGTCGCCACCACGGACTGTTCCTTGCAGTAGATGCCGCTGAAAAAGGAAATGACGGACATGGCGACTCCTTATGCTCTCGCTTCGGCGCCGGGCAGGCGGCACACGGTGGTCAGCGGACAGCTTTCGCCGCGCGTATGCCAGGAGTCCTGGTGCACGGCGCAAAGGGCCTGGTTGAGATCCGGATAGAGATGGTCCTCCCCGATGTGCTCCAGGAGGTGGGTGCGCTTCATGACGTCCATGACCGATTCCTTCACGCCGCAAAGGGAGATGTCAAGGCCGGCGCTGCGCACGCGGTCCACGAGCAGGGAGAGCGCTTCCTCGCCCGAGGCGTCCATGTCGTTTATGCCGTCGGCGGCCAGGATGATGTGCTTGAGCTTTTTGTTGCTCTGCATGCGTTCGGTGATCTGGTCTTCCAGAAAGCTCGCGTTGGCGAAAAACAACGTCCCGTCGAAGCGCACCACGGCCAGGTACGGGCACTCGGCCAGCTTGTACACCGAGGCGTCGCGGTAGGCGCTGTCCTCGGTCAGCGCCAGGGAGGCGACCCGCGGCCGCATGCTTTTATACAGGAAAACGAGCAGGGACAACACCACGCCGATCATGATGCCCTTGTCCAGATGCGGGGCAAAGGCCAGGGTGCACACGAAGGTGAGAATGGAGATGGCGCCGTCGTACCACTGGGCCTTCCAGGCGTGGATGAAGCCCGAGGCGTTGAGGAGGCCGATGACGGCCATCATGATGACGGCGGCCAGCACGCTTTGGGGCAGGTGGTAGAGCAGCGGCGTGAAAAACAGCAGGGCGATGACCACGGTGGCGCTGGTGAACACCGACGAGAACCCGGTCAGGGCCCCGGCTTGCAGGTTGACGGCCGAACGGGAAAACGAACCCGAGGCCGGATAGCTCTTGCCGATGGAGCCCAGGATGTTGGCCAGGCCCTGGCCGATGAGCTCCTGGTTGGGGTCCAGGCGCTGGCCGGTCTTGGCGGCCATGGCCTTGGCGATGGAGATGGCTTCCATGAAGCCCAAAAGCGAGATGATGCAGGCAAAGGGCAGCAGCCGCAAAATGGCCTTGAAGTCCAGACTCGGCATGGTGAACGAGGGCAGGCCCGAGGGCACCACGCCCACCACCTGGCCGCCGCCGATCAGCAGCAGCTTGTCGGGCTTGAGCGCGCTGTTGCCCACGCGCAAAATCCAGGTCCGGCCATCGTCCTTGGCCCCTTCGGGCAGCGTGCCCTGGATATAGAAGGCCAGGGACCCGTCCGTCCCGGGCACGGCGGACAGCAGATAGCCGCGCAGTTTGGCCCGGTAGACTTCGGCCTCGTGCTTGGCCTTTTCCTTGTCGAGGTCGAGCAGGGCGATCTCATGCTCCACATTGAGCAGCGCCGCCTTGTCGCCGGCGGCCTTGGCCGCGTCCTCCTTGGGCGTGACCTCGGCCCGCTTGGCGGCGATGGCCGGCAGGGCCGAGGCCGCCTTGTTGAAGGCCTCGATGTCCGTCAGAACCGCGGGGGATTTGATGGCGGCCAGGTTCACGGTGGCGTTGTGCTCGAAGCCGATGGCCCAGGACACGGCCGTGGTCAGCACCACGGCCACGAGCACGTTGGGAATGCGGGGGTTGATTTTTTTGAGCCCGAACATGATGGCGAAGGCGGCCGCGCCCATGATGAGCGTGGGCCAGTGGGTGTGATGGGCCGCCGCCGTCACCACCCGCATGATGGTCTCATAGTAATGCTCGGCCGCGTCCACGCTGACCCCGAACATCTTGGACAGCTGGGACGAGGCGATAATCAGCGCGCCGGCGTTGGTGAAGCCGTTGACCACCGGGTGGGACAGGAAGTTGACTACCAGGCCCAGGCGCAGCACGCCGAGCAGGAACTGGAACACGCCCACGAGCAGGGCGAGCAAAATGGCGTAGGCGATGTAGCCCTCGGACCCGGCCGTGGCCAGGGGGGCCAGCGATGCCGAGGTCATAAGCGACACCACCGCCACCGGACCGGTGGCCAGCTGCCGGCTGGAGCCGAACAGGGCCGCCACCAGCGGCGGCAGGAACGAGGCGTACAGACCGTAGTAGGGGGGCATGCCGGCCAGCTGGGCATAGGCCATGGACTGGGGAATCAGTACCAGGGCCACGGTCAGGCCGGATATGGCATCGGCGCGCAAGGCGGCCATGCCGTACCCCCGGAACCAGCCGAGGAAAGGAAAGATTCGCGCAAGCATCAGCAACTCCCGTCACGTGGTTTGGCCAGCATCCTGCGGCAGGATGCGACGAGCTGGTCGAACAGCGCCCCGGCCTCGTAGAGATTGCAGGTTTTCAGGCGCAGTAAGCCATCCACCATGGCAAAAAGGATCATGGCCGTCCCCCGGGGTTCGAAATCGCCCATGGATCCGTCGGCCTGGCCGGCCCGCACCACCCGCTCGAAAATATCGGTCAGGCAGTTGTAGATGGCGGCCAGATGCGCCCGACATTCGGAATTGTCCTCGGCCAACTGGTGGGGAAACTGCCGTTGCAGCAGGGTGAATTCGTGCTCCATGAGCCCGGTGAGATGGAAGTAGAAGGCGATGGCCTCCTCCATCATGTCCAGGCCAGAAGCGAACTCCCGGTCGGCAAAGGCGGTCTCGTACTCCTCCAGGATGCGGGTCTTGGCATGCTCCAAAATGGCGATCAAGAGCTGTTCCTTGCTCTTGAAGTGGTAGAAGATGGTCCCCTCGGCCGTCCCGGTGACCTTGCAGATGTCCTGCATGGTGGTCTCCTGGAAGCCCTTGTGGGCGAAAAGGACCGTGGCGGCGTAGCGGATGGCTTCTTTTTTGGTCATGTGAAGGCTCGCACAAATCGACTGAGTACTCAGTCGGTTTTGTCCTTAGCCCCGGTCCAGCCGGCCTGTCAAGGTTTCGCAACCGCTTTTCGCGAGGCAATTCCACCTGTTCCGCCGCGTACGCATGACCCGGCCCGCGTTGACGCCCGCCCGGGATTTGCCTACCGTCTTCGTAGGGATGCGACCGCCACGGTCGCGACCCTGCCGCCAACTCGACCTGAGGAGGCCCTGGCCATGAAACTGACGACACGCAGCCGCTACGGCACCCGCATGATCCTGGACATGGCCCAGCACAGCCAAAACGGTCCGGTGCGCATCAAGGACATCGCGGCCAGGCAAGGCGTCTCGGTCAAATATCTGGAAAAACTCGTCCGTGAACTCAAGGCGGCCGGCTTTGTCAAAAGCCGGCGCGGTCCCCGGGGCGGCCACGAACTGGCCTTGCCCCTGGAGGCGATTTCCGTGGGCGCCATCGTCCGGGTGCTGGAGGGCGACCTGACCCTGGTCGACTGCGACGGACCCGACGGCGCCTGCATCCGCAGCGCCGACTGTCTCACCCGCCGCGTCTGGATGGAGGCGGCCAAGGCCATGCACATCCGCCTCGACGCCATTACCCTGGCCGATCTCGTCCGGGGGGACATCAAAGAGACTCCCGCCGGGGAGTGGTGTTGAGCGGTTCGTGAATTTCACTTGAGCGGCCCCATCGTTTTGCCCTACGATAGAGCGAAGCAGCAGAGATGGGAACGGTGGAGCGGCCACCATGACGGAAAGCGAACAGACGAACCGACCGACGCGGATCCTGCTTGCCGAGTATGACTTGGCGCAGGCGGATGTGTTGCGCCGTTTGCTCGGCGAACTTGGCTACCAGATGGCCGGTCCGGCCCGGGATGCGGCCGAGGCCATGGATCTGGCCACGCGGACCCGCCCCGACCTGGCCCTGGTCAACGTGGCGTTGCCCGAGGTCCAGGCCGGCTTGGCCCTCGGGCGCGCCCTGCAGGAACACCACGTGCCGGTGGTCTATCTCACCGGGCACAGCGACGAGGATGCTCTGGCCGGCATCGCCCGCGTCGATCCGTATGGCTTGGTCTTGCTGCCGGTCGAGCGTTATCCCCTGGCCGTGGCCCTGGAAGGGGCGCTGCGGCGCTGGACCGAGGAACTGCTGGCCCGGCGCTGCCAGGACCTGTCCGAAAGCGAACGCCGGTTTCGGGCCGTGTTCGAGCAGGCCGGCGTGGGCGTGTCCCGGATCAATCCCGATCGGCGCTTCGTGGAGACCAACGAACGCTTCGCCCGGATGGTGGGCCGCACCTCCCTGGAGCTGGTCGGCCGCACCGTGGATGAAATCACCCATCCCGAAGATCTCGAAACTGATCGGGCCGGTCTGGCCCGCCTGCTGGCCGGCGAGGATTCGGTGGCCTGGGAAAAACGCTATGTGCGCCCGGACGGCTCCATTGTCTGGTGTCGGGTCAACGTGGCCATGATCCGCGATCCCAAGGGCAAGCCCGAGGGCCTGGTCACCGTGGCCGAGGACGTCACCGCCCGCCGCCGGGCCGAAACCGAACTCCAAAATCAGCTCGCCTTTCAAAAAAGCCTCATGGACGCGGCCGTCAACCCCATCTACGTCCAGGACCCGGCCGGCCATTATGTCAGCGTCAACCGGGCCTTTGCCAATTTCCTCGGGGTGACCATCGAAGGTGCCCAGGGGCTGACGGCCCGGGAAATCTTTTCCGAGGAGATCGGAGAGCTTTTGGCCCAAAAGGACCAGGAGATCCTTATCCGGGGCGGGGTGCAGCAGTTCGAGGTCATGCTCGAGGATGCCAGCGGCCGGGAACGGGACCTGATTTTCAATCGGGCTCGGTTCGACGATGCCGAGGACCGGCCTCAGGGCATTGTCGGCGTGGCCACCGACGTCACCGACAGCAAACGGGTGGAAAAGGACCTGCGCGACGAACAGGAGGTGCTTCAGCGCATCCTGTCCGGCATCCGGGCCGGCATCTTCATCATCGACCCCAAGGACCGGCGCATCGTCGACGTCAACAAGGTGGCCGAGGAATTGTGCGCCCGCAGCCGCGAAGAACTCGTGGGCCAGCCTTGTTCCATTATCTGCTGGCGGGATGCCGGCGGCCGGGTGTTCAACACCTGCATGCTGACCGAACGCAACCTCCTCAATGAGGAGATGCGCCTGACCCGTCCCGACGGTCGGGCCGTGCCGGTCATCAAGACCGTGATCACGGCCAAGCGGCGTGGCGAGCTGCGTCTGTTCGAGATCGTTTTCGACGTTACCGAGCGCAAGGCCCTGGAACGCCAGCTGGCCATCGCCCAGAAGCTCGAATCCGTGGGCGAACTGGCTGCGGGCATCGCCCATGAGATCAATACGCCCACCCAGTACATCGGCGACAATCTGCACTTCCTGTCCAGCGCCTTCACCGGTCTTGGCCAGGCCCTGACCCGCATCGAGGGCGTGGCCCGCCGCCTGGCC
>JAWRKJ010000102.1:0-6232 GCA_040307025.1 Desulfovibrionaceae bacterium
GGCGGCCCAGAGGGGCCGGGGCCCCTCTGGGAACACCCCGAACCGAACGAGAGAGACTGAGCGTCCCGGAAACTGGCAGTAGTCGGTTTCCGGGATATTTTTTTGGGGGAAAGAGCAGTTGTTGCCCCTGGTGCGGGGATGGGATAGGAATAAGGCCGGTCGGCAGTTCACCCAGGCGTCGCCGCCCCGCGAGGGGAGCTAAACCTGCCTCGATTCCCATTCCACCGACACCGTATCCCCGTGCCGCGTCGGAAGCCGGCGACCACCGATATTTCCCCTCAGGAAAAGGCGCGTACGCGAGGATCGGTCATGTCCAGAACCGTCTTGTCGTATCATGTGGCGGATATCACCGCCCTGGCCAAATCGTTGCGCGGACAGCTCGCCGCGCAGCCCGATATCCCCGGCCATTTGACCTTGCTCAACATGCTGGCCCGGGCGGCCGGGTTTCGCAACTTCCAGCATTTCCGGGCCGTGGGCCTTCCCGAGGCCGTCCAGGCGGGCGCTTCGGCTGCGCCGATACCGGAAACTGCCGCACCGGCCGAGCCTGTCGGTCCGGCCCTGGATCAACGGGCGCTCAACCGCATGGCCCGCTATTTCGATCCCCAGGGCCGGTTATTGCGCTGGCCGGGCAAGTTCAGCCATCGGTTGCCCTGTCTGTGGGTCTTGTGGGCCGGCCTGCCCGCCAAGCGGGTCTTCGACGAATACGGGATCACCCGTTGGCTGGACGCGCAAAGCGCCTTTGGCGATCCGGCGTTGCTGCGCCGGGAGCTGTGCGACCAGGGGCTGATGTCCCGGACCCGGGACGGCCGGGAGTACCGCCGGGTGGAGCAGAGGCCGTCCCCCGAGGGGTTGGCCCTGATCAAGGCCGTGGGGACAACATCCCGGGAAGCGTGATTGTCCGGTGACCGTCCGGTTCGGAGGCGGCTTGCGTCGCTCCCGGACCGGACAGTCACAACAGTGTCGGCTTATTCCGGCTTCTGTGTGAGATCAAGGCCCGGGAAATCGAACAGCACCGGGGTGCAGGTACCCTGTCGGATCGTGCGCAGCAGGCAGGGCAGGGTCAGCCCCGGGCGCAGGCCGTAGCGTTCGACGAAGCGCGGACCCGGCGCGCTGCCACCGATCAGGGTCAGATGATGGACCTTGCCCGGCTCATACAACGGATCGCCGGCAATGGGCCGGTCCGGGGCGAAGGTGAAGGTTACGTCCATGGCCGGTGTTTCCGGATTCACGGTGACGATGGTGGCCCGGCCCGGATAATCGACATACCGGCACGGACCGCCGACGAGCCCCTGGGCCTGGACCGGCAACACCGCGAACATGCCCCCGAAAAGCCCCAGCACGATCAGCCACAGGGCCAGGCACTTTGCGCTGTCCATACTCCCTCCGCGTGTCAAACAGGTTCGGCGCATCCCGACGTTATCCGGCCGGGGTGGTGTGACTCCTCTTCTGGCCGCCGGAGGCTTCTTCTCCCTCTTCTTACTTCGCCAGCAAGCGCAAGTAGAGGTCGCCGTGCAGGGGGCCGATGCGGCGGCCCATGCCTTTGAGGCGGATGGGGCGGCCGACCACGAAATCCGGGGGCAGGGTCACTTCGACCATGGTCGGCTTGGCATTGCCCAGGCCGTGGCGCACGCCCACCCGGATGCGGGTGCCGGGAAAGAGGCTGGAAACGGGCAGGTGCACGGTCTGTTCATCATCGAGCTGTTTTCTCAAGTAGTCCTTGAGGGCATGCCAAAACCCCTTGGAAAGATCAAAGGATATGCCTTTGTTACCCCAGTGGAAGGAGAGCTTGCGCGGGCCTTTGGCCGTGACCGGCCCCTGGCGGGGGGCGGCGGTGCCGCTGCGGACTTGCTGGTAGATGTCCTGGAAAACCTGGCGGGCGAAGGGGTCCTTGAGCAGGTCCTGGAGCACTTCCTCGCGACGGAAGTAGAAGCCGGCATTGGCGTTCTGGCGCGAGGCTTGGCTGTAGGCGGCCCGGCGCTGCCTTTCGCGGTGGGCCTGGCCCGGAGTGGGGCCGGAGGGACCGGACGTCCCGGTTGTGGCGCCCTCTGTCTGCCGGGTATCGGCCTTGGCTTTGGCGCCAGGACCGGGCGGCGGGGGCTTGTCCGCGCCGGAAGCGGCGTCCCGGTCGCGGTTGGCCAGGAAGTGGCGCAGCAGCAGGTAGGCTTCGTTCAAGCGCTGGAACTTGCGCTTGGCCCCGGGGTCGTCGGGGTGGAGATCGGGATGCAGGTTGAAGGCGAGCTTGCGGTAGGCGGATTTGACGTCCTCGATGCCGGCGCTGGCCGGGACCCCGAGCAGGCGTCTGGCCTCGTCAAGCCGCATCGATGTCTGGCCGCCCATGCCCCTGCTCCCCGGGTTCCTCCTCGATGATGTCGGCCAGGGCGCGCGGTACGTCTTCGCCTCCGGGCCGGGCCAAGCCATGGCGGACGAGATAGGCCTTGCCCTGGCGCGCGAATTCGGCGTGGGAGGCCTCGGGATTGATGCCGGGACAGTCGGTCATGGCCATGGCGTGGCTTTCGGGGTCGATGATGTTGCCCCGGAAATACGGCCAGGCTCGGCAGACATCGGGACGGCCGGGATGGATGCCGCAACCGTCCTTGTAGAAAATGCAGTACCCGTCCGCGCCACTGACGAGGTAGGGCAGACGGTCGCCGTTTCGGGTGTAGCGCGCAAGCAGGGTCTCGCGATCGAGGCCGAGATACAGGCGCAAACGCTCGATGTCGCGTGCGGCGAGGACGATGCCTCCCTCGCCCTGGCAGCAATGGCCGCAACGGCGGCAGGTAAAAGCTTCAGCGGACGGCATCGGCACCATTTACCCCCAAAGACGGCGGTGTTCAACCATGATGCAGCGGTCCTCCACCACCTCGATGCCGCTGCCGGCCAAGAGTTCCCGGGCCCCGGGACTGACGATGCCCGTTTGCATCCAAAAGCCGGCCGGCCGTTTGGCCAGGGCCAACACTTCGGCGGCATGATCCGGGCAATGCCCCGGCGCCCGGAAGAGATTCACGATGTCGATGGGGCCGTCCACCTCCTCCAGGGTTTTGCAGGCCGGCAAGTCCCAGACCCGGGCCCGGGCCGGGTGGACGGGCACGACCCGGAAGCCGGCGGCGATGAGGTAGCGGCCGACCATGTCCACCTCGGTGCCGGGGCGGTCCTTGGCCCCGACCAGGGCGATGGTTTTGCCGGGAGAAAGCAGTGTCTTGAGGGAGGCATCGGCGTAGAGCATGGTGTGGTGGTTCCCGTTTGCGGCAAAAGAGTGTATGCGCGTGGCGGCAATCATGCCTCAAGGACAAAGCACATGCCCGATCACGCGCCAAATCGTCTGAGCTGCGAAGCGGCCCGCTCCCTGTGGGAGACCGAAGAC
This sequence comes from Desulfovibrionaceae bacterium, assembly GCA_040307025.1. Lineage (GTDB taxonomy): Bacteria > Desulfobacterota > Desulfovibrionia > Desulfovibrionales > Desulfovibrionaceae > Solidesulfovibrio. Next base: position 3,362 of record JAWRKJ010000102.1, read on the forward strand.
GTCTTCGCCCTGGGCCGGCTGGCCCACGGTGTCCGGCTGGCCCTGCATCCGGAACCGGTCGTCACCTACATCGTGGACCGCAACATCAATTATACCAACATTTGTGCCTGTGGCTGCCGGTTCTGCGCTTTTTTCCGGCCGCCCGGACATCCTGAAGGATACGTCCTGTCCCGGGAGGAGCTGGCGGCCAAGGTGGCCGAGACCGAAGCCCTGGGCGGCTACCAGATTTTGCTCCAGGGCGGCATGCACCCGGAGTTGCACCTGGATTTTTACACGGGGCTGCTGGCCTTTTTGCGCGACCGGTTTCCGAACGTGGCCGTGCACGGCTTCTCGCCGCCGGAGATTGCGTTTCTGGCCCGATTGGAAGGCCTGTCCATAGCCGAGGTGCTGGCCGAACTCAAGGACTCGGGTCTGGCTTCCCTGCCGGGCGGCGGGGCGGAAATCCTGTCCGACCCGATCCGCAGCTCGGTTTCGCCCAACAAGTGTTCGGCCGACGACTGGATCGCGGTCATGGCCGCCGCCCATGCGGGGGGGCTGCGCTCCACCGCCACCATGGTCATCGGCCTCGGCGAGACCATCGAGCACCGGCTGGAGCACTTGCTTCGCATCCGGGATCTCCAGGATGCCACCGGGGGATTCACGGCCTTCATCCCCTGGACCTTCCAGCCCGGCAACACGGGCTTGTCCCAGCTGCCCGAAACCTCGTCGGTGGAATACCTGCGTTTCCTGGCCCTGTCCCGGCTTTTTTTGGACAATGTGCCCAATATCCAGGCCTCCTGGGTGACCCAGGGACCCATGGTCGGGCAGATGGCGCTTTATTACGGGGCCAACGACTTCGGTTCCACCATGATCGAGGAAAACGTGGTGGCCGCGGCCGGGGTCTCCTTCCGCCTGCCCGAGGAGGAATTGCAACGGCTGGTGGTTCAGGCCGGGTTCACGCCCGTGCGCCGCAACATGGACTATTCCCGGCGCGAGGCCTGAGCCTTGTTGCTTCCGGTCCCGATACTCAACCCCACACCGCCCAGGGCCATGGCCCCGCCGGTCCATTGCAGCGGCGTGAGGATCTCGTCCAGAAATAGGCGCGAGAGCAGGCAGGTCACCACCGGGATCAGGTTGATGAAGGCCGCGGCCTTGGCGGCCGGGGCCCGGCTCACGCCGTAATTGTACAGGCCATAGGCCAGGAACGTGACGCCGAAGCCCAGGAAAAGCACGGCCAGCACCGGGCCGGCCTCCAGGGTCCGGGGCAGCGGGGTGAAAAACACGGCCGGCAGGAAAAAGACCGCGCCGGTAAAGCTCTGCACGGCCGTGAGATAGAGCGGGCGGTGGCGGCTCGCCAGCTTTTTGGCCGTGACGATGTAGCCCACGGCGCAACACATGGCGATAAATTCCAGAAAGTTGCCAAGAATCGGCCGGGGCGCCTGATCGGTCGGGCCGCCGCTTACGCTCATGACCACGACCCCGACCACGGCCAGGACAAGCCCGGTCATGGAGCGTTTTTCCAGGCGTTCCTTGAGGACCACGGCCGCAGTCAGGGCCGTCAGTACCGGCAGCATGGACGTGACCATGGCCGCCTGGGACGCCTGGGTCAGGGTCAGGGCCCAGGCCTCGAACACGAAATAGAGGCAGGGTTCGCAAAAGCCCATGAAGAGCAGGGCGAGCCAGTCGCCCCGGGCGGCGCGGAAGCCGCCCAACCGCCGCCACAGCAGCCCGAACACCAGCGCGGCCAGGGCCATGCGGCAAAAGACTACCAGCAGCGGGGAAAATCCCCGCATGGCGATCTTCATGGCGATAAACGAGCCGCCCCACAGCAGGGTGGCCACGGTCAGGGCGGCCAGGGCCGGCCAGGAGAGCCGGTTGTCGTGCATGGTCGGACTTTCCTTTCCGGCGCCAAGGGTGGACAGCCTTGTCCGGCCACGGCCCGGATGGACGCTATAGCCCCTTCGTACTGCGAAGCAAAGTAAAATGGAGTTGTCGCATGTTTAGTGCCATCGAACGGTTGCCCGAGGCCGAAATGGTCTTGCGCCAGGCCAAGTGCCGTGAGGCCCTGGCCGGGGTCGCACCCGAGGCCGGCGGGTTGCTCGTGTTTTCCCGTCTGGCCATCTATTACCTGACCGGCACCTGGGCCAGCGGCGTGTTCTGGCTGCCCGTGGACGGGGAGCCAGTGCTGTTGTGCCGCAAGGGTCGGGAACGCGCGGTCCTGGAATCGCCCCTGGCCACGATCGTGGCCTTTCGCTCCTATGGCGACATCGCCGGCGTGTGTGCCGCGGCCGGCTCGCCGCTGTCGCCGGTGGTGGCGGCCGAGCAGGCCGGACTGCCCTGGAATCTGGCCCAGATGCTCGTGGCCAAACTGCCGGAAACCGTCTTCGTGCCCGGCGATGCCGCCTTGGCCCAGGCCCAGGCGCTCAAATCCGACTGGGAACTCGACAAGATCCGCCTGTGCGGCGCCCGCCACGATCAGGGCCTGCGCGAGCTCGTGCCGGAGCGCATCCGGCCGGGCATGTCCGAACGCGAGATCAGCCACCAGTGCTGGGATGCCTTTTTCAAGCTCGGGCACATGGGCCAGTTGCGCATGGGTGGCCATGGCGAGGAGATTTTCCTCGGCCATGTGGCGGCCGGGGATTCGGGCAACTATCCGAGCGTGTTCAACGGCCCGGTGGGGTTGCGGGGCGAGCATCCGGCCGTGCCCCTGGCCGGCTATGCCGGCACGGTCTGGAAAAAGGGGCAGGTCCTCACCCTGGATGTCGGGTTTGCCCTGGAAGGCTACCAGACCGACAAGACGCAAGTCTATTTTGCCGGCGCGTCCAGCGATCTGCCCGAGGACGTCCGGCGGGGACACGATTTCTGCATCCGGGTCCAACAGGCCACGGCCGC
>JAWRKJ010000103.1:0-21534 GCA_040307025.1 Desulfovibrionaceae bacterium
GACAGTTTCGCCGCCCTGCCCGACTGGGCCCGCAAGACCCTGGCCGCCCATGCCGCCGATACCCGGCCCTACCTCTACGATCTGGTGGACTTCGAGGCCGGAGTCACCCACAGCGCGTTGTGGAACGCGGCCCAGCGCCAGCTCGTCCACACCGGGCGCATCCACGGCTATCTGCGCATGTTCTGGGCGAAAAAAATCCTCGAATGGTCGTCCGCGCCCGAGGCCGCCCTGGACACGGCCCTGTACCTCAACGACCGCTACGCCCTGGATGGCCGGGACCCCAACGGCGTGGTCGGCGTGCTGTGGTCCGTGGGCGGCCTGCACGACCGGCCCTGGGCCAATCGGCCGGTCTACGGCCACGTGCGGTATATGAATGAACGGGGTTGCCGGCGCAAATTCGACGTGGAGGCTTATATCGCCCGTTTTCCGGAGGCTGTCGCATGACCACCGGCAACCGGAAAAAACTGGTCGCCCTCGGCCTGCTCGCCCTGCTGGTCGCGGCCTATTTCGGGTTCGGCCTGGACCACAGCCTGACCCTGGCCGGTCTCAAGGCCTCGCGCGACCATTTGGCCGGCCTGTACGCCGCCTCGCCCGGGCCGTTTCTGGCCGGCTATTTCGTGCTCTATGTGCTGGTCGCGGCCGCAAGCCTGCCCGGGGCCACGGTGCTGACCCTGGCCGGCGCGGCCCTGTTCGGCTTCTGGACCACCTTGGTGCTCGTCTCCTTTGCCAGCACCATCGGTGCCACAGCCGCTTGCGCCTTGTGCCGCACCCTGTTTCGCGATGTCGTGCGGCGCCGACTCGGCCCGCACCTGGCCGCCATCGATGCCGGCATGCGCCGGGAAGGCGCCTTTTACCTCTTCTCCCTGCGCCTGATCCCGGTCTTTCCCTTTTTCGTCGTCAACGCGGCCATGGGCCTGACCGACCTCCCCCTGGCCATGTTCGCCGTGGTCTCCCAGATCGGCATGCTGCCAGCCACGGCGGTCTACATCAACGCCGGGCAGGAACTGGGCCGACTCGATTCCCTGGCCGGCATCATCTCTCCGGGACTGCTCCTGGCCTTTGCCCTGCTCGGGTTGTTGCCCCTGGCGGCCAGACGGGCCATAGCCCTGTGGCGGGCCCGGAAAACGGCGGCTTCCCGCAACGCATCTGGAGGCAACGCATGAAACTCGGCATGATCGGGCTTGGACGCATGGGACTCAATATGGCCAAACGGCTGATCCGGGGCGGCATCGAGGTGGTCGCTTTCAACCGCACCGTCCAAAAGGCCCTGGATTTCGCGGCCGAGGAGGGCCAAAACGCCACCGCCGCCCAAAGCCTGTCCGAACTGGTGGCCGCCCTGCCCGCCCCGCGCGTGATCTGGCTCATGCTGCCGGCCGGCCAAGCCACCGACGCGCACATCGACGAAATCCTGCCCCTGCTCGCCCCGGGTGACCTCATCGTCGACGGCGGCAACACCAATTTTCACGACGATCTGCGCCGTCACGAGGCCATGTCCGCCAAGGGCATCGGCTACTGCGACGCCGGGGTCAGCGGCGGCATCTGGGGCCTGGCCGAAGGCTACTGCATCATGGTCGGCGGCGCGCCCGAACACGTGGCCGCCCTCACTCCGGCCCTCGACGTCCTGACCGGTCCCGGCGGCCACCTCCATACCGGCCCCGTGGGCTCGGGCCACTACGTCAAAATGGTCCACAACGGCATCGAATACGGACTCATGCAGGCCTATGCCGAGGGTTTCGAGCTGCTTACCGCCTCGCGCTTCGGGCCCGAGCTCGACCTCACGGCCATCTGCGACCTGTGGAACCACGGCAGCGTGGTGCGGTCCTGGCTCCTCGAACTGGCCCGGGACGCCTTTGCCGCCGATCCCAAGCTCGAAAACCTCGAAGGCTACGTGGACGATTCGGGCGAGGGGCGCTGGACCGTGGCCGAGGCCGTGGAATGCGCCGTGTCCGCCCCGGTCATTACCTTGTCGCTGTTCGAGCGTTTCGCCTCACGTAAAAAAAACGCGTTCCAAGACCGGGTCCTGGCGGCCCTGCGCAACCAGTTCGGCGGCCATGCCGTCAAAAGGAAGGCGCCCCATGACGCCTGATCGTAGCGCGTCCGATGCCCAGGCCGCCGTGGTCCTCGGCGATCCCCAACCCGCCCTGGACAGTGCCTGCCGGTTCGACCAAGTCCAGGACCCGGTCACCATCGTCATCTTCGGGGCCACCGGCGACCTGACCGGCCGCATGCTCCTGCCGTCCCTGGGCGCACTGGCCAGTGGCGGGCATCTGCCCGAAAACTTCGCCGTGGTCGGCACCGGACGCACCGACCTTTCCGACGAGGCCTTTCGGAAACGCACACGTCAGTCCCTGGCCAACCACGGCCAGACCGACCCGGGACTGTGGGAAAGACTCGCCCCGCGCCTGCGCTACCACCGGGTGGACTACGACGATCCGGCCACCTTCCGCACCTTGGCCGATTTCCTCGACGCCCTGTCCCGGGACCGCGGCCTGGGCGGCAACCGCGTCTTCTACCTGGCCGTACCGCCCACAGCCTACGAGGCCATCGCCACCAACCTGGCCGTGGCCGGGCTGGCCGAGGAAGCGACCGGCTACGCCAGGCTCGTCATCGAAAAACCCTTCGGCCGGGATCTGGCTACGGCCAAAGTCCTGGAGGGGGCCCTGCATACCCGATTCGCCGAACATCAAATCTTCCGCATTGATCACTATCTGGCCAAGGAGACCGTGCAGAACATTCTCATGCTGCGGTTTGCCAACACCATTTTCGAACCGCTGTGGAACCGGCGCTACGTGGATTATGTGAGCATCCTGGCCGCCGAATCCCTCGGCGTCGAACACCGGGCCTCGTACTACGACCATTTCGGCGTGCTGCGCGACATGTTCCAGAACCATATGCTGCAACTGCTGTCGCTGTGCGCCATGGAACCGCCGTCGCGCTTCCTGGCCGATCTGGTCCGCGATGAAAAAAGCAAGGTGTTCCGATCCCTGCGCCCCATAACGGTATCCGACTTGGCTGAAAACCTCGTTGTTGGCCAATACGGGCCGGGCACGGTGGCCGGCCGGCCGGCGGCCGCCTACCGCGACGAACCGGGCGTGGCCCCGGATTCGACCACCCCGACCTTTGCCGCCTTGCGCCTCTTTGTGGACAACTGGCGCTGGCAGGGCGTGCCCTTCCTGCTCGTCTCGGGCAAGCGCCTGCCGGCCAAGCGCACGGAGATCGCGGTCCAGTTCAAGCCGGTGCCCGTGTCCATGTTCCGGGGTATCCTCGGCGGCGGGATCACGGCCAACCGGCTGATCCTCGGCATCCAGCCCGACGAGAAGGTGAGACTGACCTTCCAGGCCAAGGCCCCGGGCCCCATGTGCCTGCGTTCGGTGACCATGAACTTCAATTATGACCAGGACGGCACGGGCAGGACCCTGCCGGCCTACGCCCGGGTCCTGCTCGACTGCCTGCTCGGAGACCAGATGCTGTTCTGGCGCCAGGACGGGGTGGAACTGAGCTGGAGATTTCTGGCCCCCCTGCTGGACGACAGCCCGGGGACAGCGCCCCATCCCTATCCGGCCGGTTCCTTTGGACCGGAGGCGGCGGTCCGGCTCATGCGGGCCCACGGACTCGTACCATGACCCCCCGTATCCGCCGTTTCGCCAGCCAGGCGGACATGACCCTGGCGGCCCTGACCCTGGTCAGCCAGGCCGCGAGCCGGGCCGTGGCCGAACGTGGTCGCTGCCTGATCGCCCTGGCCGGCGGCTCGACCCCGTTGCCCTTGTACGCCGCCATGGCCAGGCAAGGACTCGGTGCGCCCTGGGAGACGATCCACTTCTTCTTTGGCGACGAAAGACTCGTGCCGGTGGGCGATCGGCGCAGCAACTTCGGCGCCGTGGCTCCGCTGCTTTTTACCCGGGCGCCCATCCCCATGGACAACATCCATCCCATGCCCGTGGATGTGCAACCGCCCGAACGGGCGGCCACGGTCTATGAGGAGGAATTGCGGGATGTGTTCGGCGTCGCCCTAGGGGCGGTGCCCCGGTTCGACTGTCTGCTGCTCGGTCTGGGGCCGGATGGGCACATGGCCTCACTTTTTCCGGGCAGTCCGGCCCTGGCCCCGACCGACCGGCTGGTGGCGGCCGTGCCGCCCCCGACCACGGTCGAACCGCGCCTCGCCCGGCTGACCCTGACCGTGCCGGTCATCAACGCCGCTCGGGAAGTCCTGTTCCTGGTGGCCTCCCGGGGCAAGGAGCAGGCTCTCGCCGCCGTGCTGGCGGGCACGCCCGATCCGGCCTTGCCGGCGAGCCTGGCCGCCCCCCAGGAAGGCGCCGGCTGGCTCATCCTGGACGCCTGAAACCCGGTCCGAGTGCATTGCCCAAAGGGACAGGAGCGGCAGCCTCCGGCGGCCAAAGGGTTGCCCCTTTGGAATCCCTTTATGATTTTCGCCGGTTGCGACGGCAAGTCCCGACACCCGACAGGCTGCCGGCCACTTAGGCAAAGTTCTCGGACGGGAATCAGGCGAAATACGTCGCCGAATCGCCGTTGAGCAGGCTGTAGTAAAAGTCACTCGACGAGGTGTCGCTGCTGCCCGACGAACTGCTGAATTGGTCCAGGTAGGCCGCATACCCGTTGGTGCGCACGAGGGAAGACGTCTGGCTCTTGGTGTAGCTGCGGGCCAGCTCGCTGTTGTCGGCCAGGCTGTTGAACGCCTCGGTCAGGGAGGATTCGTCGGCAAAGATCTTTTCGATGGCCTCTTTGTCCGCGCAATCCCCCACCACTTGCACGGTGCCGTCGTCGTCTCGGGTCAACGTGATGGTCTGATCCACGCTGATGCCTGCCTCGGCGAGCTTGGTGGCCAAGGCCGAAGTCAGGTGCTGCTGGAGAATCTCGTTTTCGGCTTTGAGCTGGAGGACGGGGCTCACCAGCCCCGAGGAATCGGATTGGGACAGGGACAGGGCGGCCGTGGACCACTCGGCCGTATCCGACCCGGAATTGGCCGTGGTTGTGGTTGTGGTACTGCTCGATGATTCGGTGGTGGTTCCGGCATTGATCTTGAGCAGTTCGGTCTTGGTATCGAAGCTCGTGTTGATTTGCATGCTGGCATCCTCCCGGGGCCGGGTGCGCCCCCTTTCCTTCTTGCAAGGAAGATGCCTGGAAAAATTTACCGGGCAGCGGCCCCGCCAGGCAGCAGATAGGTCTCCGCCTCCAAGCCGAACATTGCCGGGTCCAGGGCCTCGGCCACGCCCAACGCCGCCCCGTTGTCCTTGGACAGATCCTGGATTTGGGGCCGATCCAAACGCTGCCCGCCGGATTCGCACACGACCAGGATCACCGGCGCCAGCGGCCGAAACGGATGAGAACCACGCACGAAGCCGCATTGGCCGTTGCTTAAACGCACGAAACTGCCCACTGGATACGGCCCCAGGAACTTGATGAAGCGTTCGGCCAGGGAGGAGGGAAAATCCCGGCCGCGCATGCCGTGGATCACGGCCAGGGCCCGGGTGGGGAGCAAGGCCCGCTTGTAGCAACGGCGGCTGGTCAGGGCGTCGTAGACGTCGGCCAGGGCCAACACCCGCCCCCATTTGTGGATGGCCGCCCCGGATAAGCCCCGGGGATAGCCGGATCCGTCGAAACGCTCATGGTGTTCGGTGACCCCGCGCAAGACCCCCTCGGACAGGCCCAGGCCGGCTAGCAACTTGCCACCCAGGGCCGGGTGCTGCTTGATACAGGCGTATTCCTCGTCGGTCAGCCGGCCGGGCTTGTTGAGAATGCCGTCAGAAATACCGGTCTTGCCCAGGTCGTGGTAGAGCCCGGCCAAGCCCAGTTCCTGGAGATCCCCCCGGGACAGACCGAGCGAAACCCCAAAGGCCGTGGCCAGCACCGAGACGTTGACGCCGTGTGTGAAGGTGTAGGCATCGTGGCAGCGCAGCTTGCACAGGGTGAGCAGGGCATCGGTGTTGCGCACGGCACTGTCCACGACCGCGCTCACCATGGCCGAACAGGCCGGCACATCAATGCAGCCGCCCTTTTGGATGGTATGGATGACGTCGCGGGCGATCAGCAGGCAGTCGTGGTAGACGATCTTGGCCGCTGCGAGTTCCTGCGCCACGGGCACCTTGGCGGCCGGGGCGGCCCCTGAAGACACGACATCCGCCCCGCATTCCGCTTCGGGGGCATAGGGCAGGGGGACAAGACTCCCCTTGTCCGTGTCCACGAAGACTTCCAAATAACCGGCCTCGCGGATACCGCGCAGCGCCTCTTCCGAGGTGATCAGGCCTTCCTGGCTGAAGAGATAGGGATGCTCCAACCAGGAAAGGCCCGTATCGACGACATACATGCCGACCATGAGGTCGGACGCGCTGATTTTTTGCAGCACATGCCAGCCCTGCCCCGGAATCCTCCGACACGCCAGACCGGAGAGCGGGGATACCCGCCGGACTTTCGGAACGCCGGTCTAACGGTGCTCCACACCCCGTTTGCCGGCCACGCTTTGTTCGCCCACGATCCGATACGTCTGTCCCTCGGGCCGCAGCAGGAAGGTGAACACCGCCTGGCCGGACGTGGTCTTGTCGCCCCGCGCGGCCGTATAGGCCACCGGCACCGTCACCCGCAAGTCCTCCGAACCCGCCACCGACGCCACCGTGGCCGTGCCGGGCGTATAGGTTCGTTTCGGCCAGCGTTCGAAATAAGCCACCTTGTCCTGGCGGACGATATCCCGACCGCTTTTGCCTTTCTTATAATAATTCACGGTGTCCGCATAGTCATCGACCAACGCATTCACATCGCCACTGGCGCTTTTGACAAAAAAGTCCGCCACAAAGGCCGTCACGGCCGCAGGCGCGGGCGTCCCCCCGGACACCGGCGTCCCGGTGGCGGCAGCCGGGGCAGGGATGGTCAGGGTGGCGCCGGCATCCACCCGGTCGGCGTTTTTAAGCCCATTGGCCTCCATCAGGGCCTCAAGGGTCACACCGAAGCGCTTGGCGATTCGCAACAGATTGTCCCCACGCGCGACCACATACGTCTTGACCGCGGCCGGGGCCGCAGCCGATTCGGGAGCCGGGGTCGCGGGCACGACTTCCACGGCTTCGCCGGGCGTGGGCACCGAGGCCGGCGCGGCCGGAGACGCGGCATCAGAGGGTGCCGGCGCGGCTGGCGCGGGCGGGGCCTGGTCCGGCGTCGTCGGCGTGGGCGCGGCTGCCGTGGGCGTTGTCGGAGCGGAAGCCGGGGGCGTTACCCCATCGGTCGGAGCGGGCGTGGGGGCAGCCGGCGTTTCGGGTTGGGTGGCCGGGGCCTGGGGCGCGGCCTCGGACTTGGTTTCGAGCTTTTTGCCGGCCCGGCGCGCCTCTTGGAACCGCGCGTATTCCTTCTCGTCGAGGGAGCCGTTGTGGTCGGCGTCGGCCGCCAGGAACTCCTCCACGGTCAGGTCGGGGAAAACCACGATGAGTTCCTCGAAAATGAGCTTCCCGTCCTTGTTGTAGTCCACCCGGGAAAAAGCGTCGTCATCCTTTTTCGAACAGCCAACCAGGGCCACAACCAGCACGAAAATCAGGAACGCAAGCCGATTCAACCGCATGCCGCCTCCGTTTGCATGGAGCCCGGGGCAGCCTTGACCACCACCAGGGTCACGTCATCCCGCTGGGGCTCGCCCTGGCGAAACCTTTCCAGGTCCGCCAGCACGGCCCGGGCCACGGACACGGCATCGCCGTCCGCCGCCTGCCGCAACACGCGACGCAGCCGATCCTTGCCATACATCTCGCCGGTCGCGTCCCGCGTTTCCCAAATGCCGTCCGTGCCACAGGCAAGCAGGGCGCCGGATGGCAGGTCCCGCAGCACGTTTTCCTCGTAACACCAGTCACTGTCTATCCCAAGGGGGATCCCCCGGCCGCCCAGTTCGATGAAGTCATCCAGGGCAGGGTCATAGAGCAGGGCCGGGTCGTGCCCCGCGCGCACGAAGCGCAACCGCGACCGGGCCGGATCGAGTTCCAGAAGAAAAAGGGTCATGAACCGGCCGGTCAGACCCAGGTCCGCGGCCAGCAGCCGGTTGACGTCGCACACGATCTCGGCCGGGCCGCCGGGAGACAGCAGTCTGGCCCGGAAAAACGCCCGCACACTGGCCATGAGCAGCGCGGCCTGAATGCCGTGACCCGTGACATCGCCCACGGCCACCAGGCAGCCGCCCGTCTCCGGAGATATCCCCGGCCGCATGAGATAGTCGTAATAATCCCCGCCCGTGGCGTCGCAGGGCACGGACAGGCCGGCCACGTCGAAGCCCGGCAAGGGTGGCGCGCCCTTGGGCCAAAACCCCTGCTGGACACTGGCCGCCACCTCCATGTCGAATTCCATGCGCTGCTTGTCCAGGGCATCCCTGTGCAGCCGCGCGTTGACAATGGCCACGGCGGCCTGGGCGGCGAGCAAGGTGAAGATTTCCAGATCGTCGGAGGAGAAGATGCCGCCGTCCACCTTGTTGATGCCCTGGGCCACGCCCACCACCCGGTCGCGGTAGAGCAGGGGCACACAGACCATGGACCGGGTCCGGTAGCCGGTGAGCTTGTCCACGCCGGGATTGAAACGGGGATCGTCGTAGGCGTCGGCCAGCATGAGGGGTGAAGCGTTCTCGGCCACCCAGCCGGCCAGGCCCTCGCCCTGGCGCAACCGGAAACCGGCCTTGAGATGACCGCTGGCCGGGCCCTGGGCCACGGTGAATACGAGTTGCCCCTGTCCTGGCCCGGGGGCGTCGTCGACCAGGAGCAGGCTCACGGTTTCCGCGTCCAGGGCCTGCCGGGACGTGGTCATGATCCGCTCCAAGACATCGGCCAAATCCAAGGATGCCGTGATGATACGGGACAGGGCGAAGCAGCGTTTAAGGGCAATCAAGCGTTCGGCCAGAGGCCCCGTGGCGCCGCCTTCAGCGTCGGGCATGCCGCCTCCTTCGCGATGCGTGCCCCTTCCTTAGCCCAAAACAGACCCGCCTGGCAAAGGAGACCGGGCACAATCATCCGGCCGGCACGCTTCGGGAAGAACAATGTCCCTCACGCCGCCAGCCTCCAGGAGGCCGCAACTCAAGCCGACCGGCCGTCGAGCAGGGCCAGGGCCGTGGTCTTTTCGTCCTCGAACCGGGAGCGGACCGCTTCCTGGACGCGCTTGGTATGGCGGAAGAACTTCCGGCCCCGAATGCGGTAGACCTCTTCGATGACCGACTTGTCAAAATCCTGACTGGCGACGTTCTGGGAGGCCTTGTCGATGGCCTGGGTGAAAATGCGTTCCGCGCCGCCTGGGCCATGCTGCACGGCCGTGCTCCACAGCACCTCGCGCAGGGCGTAGGAACGCTGGGTCACGTCCACCCCGGTGGTCAGGACAATGCTCTTGGCCGCCGGCGTATAATTGGTGACCCGGACAAATTCATGCTGCAAGGCCTCGAAACGCTTGGGGTCATTGGCCGCGATCGCCTTCCAGGTTTCGGGCATGCGTCCGGACTTGCCGCCGGTGTTGGCCGGTCCGGCCGCCTTGAGCTTGGACGCGAGGTCCGGCGCCTTGTCTTCGAGGAAATGAATGAACGCGTCCATGGTGCCGGTCTTGGAGGCGATCTGGAACTGGCCGTAGGACGTGCCGCCGCACCGGTCGTAGCCGATACAGTCGATTTCGTTGTTGGACTCGTACTGGGCGCTGAGCCGCCCGGCCCGGCGTTCCAGGGTCGAAGGCAGGACCCGGGAGGCAGAAGCGGTCCGGGTGGGCTGTTGCGGCTTGCGCTGGCGGGCTGCCTGGCCCCGGATGGTGTTTTCCGCAAGCAGGTTTTCGGCCCCGGCCGCGGCCAGGAGCAGTTCCTCCTCGCGCCGGGTGAAGCCTCCGCCTTGCTGTCCCCGGGTCAAGCCGCGCAGATGGCCCAGGTCGTCGGGATGACGCGCCGACTTGTTGACGACCATGCGCACCGAGGACTTGTCCACGGTCTGGCGCACGCTGTTGCCCGGCGCGCCGGAAGCGCTCACCCCCGTACTGTCCGAGGCGGTCTTTTCCATGGCCAGACGCGACAAGGTGGCCAGGGCATTGCCCTGGAACTGGTCCAGGCCGCCACCCCCCCCTGTCAGACCCTTGGCGGTAGTCTGGTAGCCGAGCATGGCCAGGGCCGCGTCCTGTTCGGAACCATCCCCGCCAGCCAGCATCTCCAGGCCCGAAACCAGGCCCGGATCGAGCTGGCCACCGGCCTTGGAATGGCCGGAAAGCGCACCGTTGACGCCGAATCCTCGTTTGAGCATGGTCTCGAAAGCGCGGGAATCAGGCCGGGTCTTGGCCGTGCCCGGAGCAAGCGAGGCCGCCTTCTTGGCGAACTCCTGGGCGGCGAGGCTTGATGTCTGGATGGCCATGGCGATATTCCCGGTTTTGGTGGCGTCAGGGTGCGCCAGGATCATTGCAAACCCTGTGCCTTTGAACCCAGATCCCGACCAGGAGGCCGCCATGCCCTTTTCGAGCCGGTTTTTCCAAAACCGCGATTGCGAATACTTCCCCTGTCATGCCGGCGCGGACCCGGACACGTTCAACTGCCTGTTCTGCTTTTGCCCGCTCTATTTTCTCGATGCCTGCGGCGGCGACCACGTCCTGCGGCGCGGGGTCAAGGACTGCACGGCCTGTCTGCGGCCTCACCGGGCCGAGGGCTATGACGTCATTTTGGCGCGCCTGCGCGACGAAGCGGCCAAGCGCCGCGCCCTGGACGCGGAGGCGAACGAAGCCTGACCGGGCGGCGGCCTACCGCCGGCCGGTTCCGGGCGAACGGATACCCCAGACCGACAGGGCCGCGAGCCCGATCAGCAGCGCGATATAGCCGAAAGCATCGGAAAACCCGCCCGTGTGAGTCTTGATGAAGCCGACCACGAACGGGCCGACAAATCCCCCCAGATTGCCGAAGGAATTGACGCAGGCAATGCCCACGGCCGCGGCCTGGCCGGCCAGAAAGGCCGTGGTCAGGCCCCAAAAGGGCGCGATCACGCCCCAGATGCCCATGGCGGCCAACGAGGCCCCGGCCAAGCACCAGCCCAGGCCCGAACCGTGCGCCAACACCAGCATGCCGGCCAGGCACAGCCCGAGCGAACCGAGGACATGCCAGCGCCGCTCGCCGAAGTGATCCGAACTGGCCCCGATGAGCACCATGCCGACCATGGCAAAGCCGTAGGTGATCATGACAAGCAGGCTCACGTTCATGACCGCCGCTCCGGACACGGCCCCGGCAATAATTTGGGGCAGCCACATGACTAGGCCGTACATGGCCACCACCACGCAAAAATAGACCCAGCCGGCCAGCCACACCGCCCGGCTGCACAGCCCCTGGCGCAGGCTGGACAGATGACGGCTGACGATCTCGTGCTGCTCGGCGGCCAGGACCGCGCCCAGGACCTCGCGCTCTTCGCCGGACAGCCACCCGGCCTCTTCCGGGCCGCTTGGCAGCCGGAAAAAGACCAGCACCCCCAGGGCGATGGCCGGCAGCCCCTCCAGCACGAACAGCCACTGCCAGCCCGACAGGCCAAGCAAGTTGTGCAGTCCGAGCAGCCAGCCCGAGACCGGACTGCCGACCAGACCGGCAAGGGGCGTGGCGGTCATGAACAGGGCCACGGCCCGGGCCCGGTGGGACTGGGGAAACCAGTAGGTCAGATAGAGGATGATGCCCGGGAAGAACCCGGCCTCGGCCACGCCGAGCAGGAACCGGAAGGTCGCAAAACTCGCCGGCCCCGCGGACAAGGCCTGGAGGCAGGTCACCACGCCCCAGCTCACCATGATGCGCGCGATCCAGATCCGGGGCCCCACCCGCATGAGAATCAGGTTGCTCGGCACCTCGAACAGCACATAGCCGAGAAAGAAAATACCGGCGCCGAACCCGTAGGCCGTCTGGGACAGACCGAGTTCCTGGTTCATGCCGAGGGCCGCGAAACTGGCGTTGATGCGATCGAGATAGGAGATGATGTAAAGCAGGATCAGAAACGGCAGCAAATGCCACCGGACCTTGCGCAGCGCCCGGTCGAGCGTTTTGTCCGACATGGTTTCCTTCCCTGCCGCCGGGGCGTCGCGTGACATGTTGTGGAACGAGAAAGGAATTTCGCTTGGGAGAGGCCCCGATGCGGCGGACCCGTCGGCTGTTACAAGATTCGTTCCCCGCTGTCATCCGTGGCCTCGACCGCGCGGCCCGGCCATGCCCGAACCCCTTGCGGTGCGATCCGGCCATTCCCGACCGCAACGGTCACCCAACCCATCAGAACTGTAACTAGGCTTTTTCCCGCTCCCCCCGTATATGGGCCTGGACCAGTGTCCCCTGGCCTCTATCCTTCCCTTCTAAAACGGTGATTTTCTATGAAATACGCTTCGCGTTCCGCCTTTACGCCCGTCGATTGGCTCTATGCCGTCGTCGTGCTCACCAGCTGCGCCCTAAGCAGTGTGGCCGCCTGTTCCGTGTTGCTCGAACAGGAAGTGCTCGGCGCCCTCATGGAAAGCGACATCGTCGTGGTCTACAACGAGGTCGGACGCGGCTTGGCCCCGTTGGCCCTGTGCATCCTGATCTGGCGTGTGGTTTTCGCCTGCCGCTACCGAGCCTACGCGCCCCTGGACGATCGGAAACTGCCGGTGGTGACGGTCATCATCCCGGCCTACAACGAAGGCCGCCAAGTCCTGTCCACGGTTCGCTCGGTGATGGCCAGCGACTACCCGGCCCAAAAGCTCCACGTCCTGTGCGTGGACGACGGCTCCCGCGACGACACCTGGCAATGGATGGAAGCGGCGGCCAAGGAATTTCCGAGCATCCGGCTTATCCGCCAGCCCCGCAACATGGGCAAGCGCCATGCCCTGCTGGCCGGTTTCCGCCAGGCCAAAAGTGGCGTGTTCGTCACCCTGGACTCGGACTCCGAGGTCCTGCCCCACACCCTGCGCGACCTGGTCAGCCCGTTCGCCCATTCGCCCCATGTGGGGGCCGTGGCCGGCAACGTGCGCGTGCTGAACCTCGACAAGGGACTCATCCCCAAACTGCTCGACGTCTCCTTCACCATGTCCTTCGATTTCCTGCGCCGGGCCCAAAGCGTCTACGGCGGCGTGCTGTGCACCCCGGGCGCGCTCTCGGCCTACCGGGCCGCGGCCATCCTGCCGGTCATCGACGCCTGGGCCGCCCAGACCTTCCTCGGCCATGCCGCCAACATCGGCGAGGATAGGGCGCTCACCAACGTCGTGTTGCGGCGCGGCTTCCGGGTGGTTTACCAAAAAGAGGCCATCGTCCTGACCAAGGTGCCCGAGAACTACCACAGCCTCAGCCGCATGCTGTTGCGCTGGGCGCGTAGCAACGTCCGGGAATGCCTGGTCATGTCCCAGTTTCTCTATACCAATTTCCGCCGCCGGGACGGCGGCGGCATGTGGCTGCGCCTGGACGGAAGCCTGGAGCTGTTGTTGCTGCCCCTGATCGAGGCGGCCAAAATCGGCCTGCTCGTCAACATCCTGGCCCATCCCGTCATCATCGTGCGCCTGCTCACCCTCGGCTGCGTCATCTCGGCCATCGTGCCGGCCATCGTCTACCAGTTCCGGCGGCCCTGCCTGGCCGGCTACCTGGGCGCTCTCGGCTATGCCGTGTACTGGACCGCCTGCCTGTCCTGGATCTCCTTCTGGGGGCTTCTGAGCGCGGGCCGTTCCGGCTGGCTGACCCGGGGCCTGACCAGCGCCGCCAAACCGCTGTCCCTGGAGCTGACCAAGCAGCCGTCCCAGGCCGCCTAAGCCGGTCCACGGACCTTTTCCCGGGAAGCCCCCGCGTCTTTCCCACAGGAAGGCACGGGGGCTTCCCCTTTTCCCGTCCCTTTACAACCGCCCCCCTTCCTGGGATATCCTGGCTCGGACAGGCTCAAGACAGCCAGCCTCCCGCGTCATACCGATTGCTTCCTGGGAAGACCGTCTCCCGCAAAACCCCGTGCTCCTGACGGAGGTTCCGTATGCCCGAACGACTCCTGCCGCTGCTGCTTCTGCTTTCGTTTCTGCTGCCGAGCCCCGCCCGGGCCGCAACGAAAAAAGCCCCGGACTCGGCCACCGCTCCGGTGGTCCTGGCACCCGGCACGTCACCTGCCTTTGTCGCGGCTCCGGCATCCCCGACCCAGGCTCCGACCCCGGCCATGACCGAGGCCCCCGCCAGCCTTTCGACGGCCGCCAATGCCCAGGCCGTGCTCGCTCGGCTCAAGCTCGACCTGTCGGCGGAGCAAAAAGCCTTTCTCGACCGCAATCATTTCCTGCTCGTGCCCAAGCGGGAGACGGCCTATGCCGGGACCTACGACTTCGAAAGCTGCAACTCGCCGGCGTCCTATGACGAAATGCTCGGCATGTTCGACCAGGTTTGCGGCGCGGCCGACCCCATGGAGCGCCGGCCGGAAAACGCCCGCTTCGTCACGCCCGACATCGTGCTGCACGCCCTGGGCAAATATTTCGAAAACGCCCTGGAGTACCTCGAAAAAACCGAGCTGTATCCCCTGCTGCGCCGGTTCGTGGCCGGCCTGCGCGACCGGGCCCTGGCCCTGCGCAAAACCGCCACCGGCGACCTCGCCGCCCACCTGGAGACCGTGGCCGCCCAGCTCACCATACCGCTGGTGCTCCTCGACAACGCCACGGTCATCAAAATACCGGAAGTCGAGCCGCAAAAGCCCGTCAAGCAC
The DNA here is from genome assembly GCA_040307025.1 of Desulfovibrionaceae bacterium. Classification (GTDB taxonomy): domain Bacteria; phylum Desulfobacterota; class Desulfovibrionia; order Desulfovibrionales; family Desulfovibrionaceae; genus Solidesulfovibrio. Next base: position 14,640 of record JAWRKJ010000103.1, read on the forward strand.
AAGCCGGACACCGGAGATACCGAACAGGCCGCCCAGGCCAAACTGACCAAGCTCACCACGGACTTTTCCCCCCAGACCGTGGCAAAGCTGCGCGAGGAACTCAAACGCATCTACGCGGCCGACGCCGTGGAAGTGTCGCCGCTTTTCGGTGGCTACGCGCCCGATTCCGGCCTCAAGGCCGACTACAGCCAGTACCGGCCCCGGGGGCACTATGCCAAAAGCTCCCAGTTGCGCGCCTATTTCCGGGCCATGCTGTACCTCGGACGCAACGGTTGGCCCCTGTCCTCGCCCGACGGCCTGTCCGACGCCCTGCTCGTGACGCTCCTCACCGCCTCCCCGGGCCAGGACGGCAAGCCGCTCGTCGCGGCCTGGCGGCGCATCATGGACCTCACCGGCTTTTTCGCCGGCCTGCCCGACGACCTGGCCTATCCCGACCTGCGCAACTTCACGACCAAGGTCCTTGGCCGCGACAGCCTGTCCCCGGCCGAGGCCGTGAGCCCGGCCGTCCGCGACACACTCGCGGCCAGGCTCGACGAGCTGCCCGCCCCGCGCATCCTGTCCGAAGTGCTGGTCTCGCCCGAGGTCGCCGACAAGACCAAGGAGGCGCTCCTGGCCCAGACCAAAAGCTTCCGCCTGTTCGGCCAGCGGTTCTCCCCGGATGCCTGGGTTTTCTCGCGCCTGACCGCCGGCCAGGAAAAAACCGATCTGCGCCTGCCTTCCATGCCCACGGCCCTGTTCGTGCCGGCGGCCCTTGGCAACAAGCCGGCCCGGGATTTCACCGCCGTCTTCCTGGCCCAGGGCGGACAAGCCTTCACCCCGGAACAAGTCGCCGCCTTCCTCGGCCGCCTCGACGCCACGGCCGCCCGGCTGGCCGCCCTGCCCGAAGCCGACTGGAACGCGAGCCTGGCCTCGGCCTGGCTCCATGTCCTCGCCACCCTCAAGAGCACCTACGGCCAGGGCTGGCCGGCCTACATGCAAAGCCCGCCCTTCCCGGCCAAACAGATCGAATCCGTGCTCGGCTCCTACACCGAGCTCAAGCACGCCACCATCCTCTACGCCAAGCCCAACTATGCCGAATTCGGCGACGGCGGCGAGGAAGGCACGCCCCCACCCGTGCCCAAAGGCTTTGTCGAGCCCAATCCCGCCTTCTGGTCCGCCCTGCTCACCCTCGTGGACACGGCCAAGGCCGGATTCGCCCGCTACAAGGTCCTGGCCACGGAGCTGGAGGAATACGGCCGTCTGGAGATGTTCCGCAAACACGTGGCCCAGTTCGCCGCCCTGGCCGACAAGGAGCTGACCAATACGCCCATCAGTGAGGCGGACTACGAGACCCTGCGCCTGTCCGGTCTTTCCTACATGGGCCAGCCCTTCGAGCCGGTGGTCATCGAGCCGGACCAGTGCAAAAGCGCCCTGACCGCCGACATCCACACCGATGTCCCGGCCGGCCAGGTGCTCTACGAGGGCACGGCCGAGCCCTATGTGATGCTGGCCCTGGTCGGCAATGAGGCCAGCCCGCGACTGGTGGTGGGCACGGCCTTCAACCACTACGAGTTCACCCGGCCCCTGGCCGAGGGCCGGCTGACCGACGAGGCCTGGCGGGCCGGGGTCTACGCCAGCCCGCCCAAGCTGCCGGCCAAGAACGACTGGTACGAGGGACTGCTCGTCAAATGAGCGCGGAGGGGAAAGGGAGGGGAGAAGCCTCCGGCGGCCAAAGGGCACGACCCTTTGGAAACCCGTCAGGAAAGAGATGAAGACCTTGCTGCGACCGGGGCCGCACGGCTGGCGTGTGCTGGCCGGCGCGGTCCTGATCGCATGGCTGCTTGGGGGGGGCTGCCCGTGGGCTCGGGCCGCAGCACCCTTTCCGGCCCTGTACGCGGACCCGGCGCTTTTTGCGCGCGCCCTGGCCAAGGCCACCCAACCGCCGCTTGCCCAGCGCATCACCGGCCTGACCGTGCCCCACCATCTCCTGGCCGTGGACCTGCTGGCCGGGGCGTTTGCGCGGCTGCGCGACAAGGACTACCGCCGCATCGTCATCCTGTGTCCGGACCACTACACGCGCAGCCTAACGCCCTTCGCCGTGGCCGAACGCGATTTCGCCACCTGTCTGGGGCCGGTCGCGACGGACACCGAGGCGGTCGCGGCCCTGCTCGCCTGTCCCCTGGTCACCGCCTCCAACCTCTTTTCCCAGGAACACGGCATCCACGCCCTGACGCCCTTTCTGGCCCGTTTTTTCCCCCGGGCCAGGCTCGTGGCCGTGGCCATCCGCAAAACCGCCACCCCGGCCCAGTGGAACCGGCTCGCCGAAGCCTTGGTTCCCCTGCTCGACGACAAGACCCTGCTTGTCCAAAGCACGGACTTCTCGCATTACCTGACGCCGGCCCAGGCCGCCCGCAAGGATCAGGAGACCTTGCGCCGGCTGGCCGATCCCGACCCGGCCGGGCTCGTCGGTCTTGACCAGCCCCGGCACGTGGACTGCCGGGCCGCGCTGTACCTCCAACGCACCTTGCAACAACGGGTGTACCGGGCCGCGCCCACCACCGTGGCCAACCGCAACAGCCAAGCCTACACCCGGGAGCCCGTGCGCCGGTCCACGAGCTACATGGTCCAGTACTACAGCCCCGATCCGGTGCTGCTGCCCGGCAAGAACCGGCTGGTCTTTGCCGGCGACACCTTTTTCGGACGTTTCATGGCCCAGGCGCTTGCCCGGCCGGACAAACGCCGGGAACTCGTGCGGCTCGTGCGCGAACGTACCGGCGATGCGCCCCTGGTCGTCAATCTGGAAGGCGTGTTCGCCGACCGTTGCCCGAAAAATCCCGGCCCGTTCACCCTGTGCATGCCGCGCGCGGCGAGTCTGGCCCTATTGCGCGACCTCCACGTCGTGGCCGTGGGCCTGGCCAACAACCATGTCCGCGATCTCGGCCCGGCTGCCCTGGCCCGCATGGAGCGCGACCTGGCCCGGGCCGGCATCACGGTCCTTACGGAAGGAGCGGTGCGCGCGGTCGCGGGACTGCGTCTCGCGGCCCTGACCGACCTGGACAATGCCGATCCCCGCCGCCGGGAACTTCTCGATGCGGCCGCCATCACCCGCCTGGCCCGCTCCAAGGGAACAAAGCCCCTGTGCGCCCTGATCCATTGGGGAAACGAATTCGCCACCGGCCCGGGCGACCGGGAGCACGCCCTGGCCAAGGCCCTGGAGCAAGCCGGTGCGACCCTGGTCATTGGCGCCCACCCTCACCGTGCGTTTGGGCTCACCTGCACGGCCGATGCCTGCCAGTCCTGGTCCCTGGGCAATTTCCTGTTCGACCAGTCCCGGCCCGAGGCCGACGGCGCCCTGCTCGAAGTGCGGTTTTTCCCCCAGGGCACTTCCGCCCTGCGCCTGCTGCCCATCGGCAACCTCTACCGCCGCCTGCGCGGGCTTCCACCAAAGCAAACACCGGCCCCGTACTGAGCCGCATCCCGGGGCAACACGCCAGGGCAACATGGAAAATTCCTCATCCCGCAGCCAGACGCGCACCTGTTCTTGCCGATGGGGAACAAGCGGCGTAGGAAATAGGCCATCCTCGAACCTTTTGTCGGGAGGCAACCCCCATGCATGTGCTGATCGTCTATTATTCCTTATATGGTCATGTGGCCGCCCTGGCCCAGGCCGCGGCCGAAGGCGTGGAACAGGTGCCGGGCATGACCGGAATGCTGCGCCGGGTGCCCGAGACCCTTTCCCCGGAAATCATCGCCAAAATGGGCGCCACGGAGGTCCAGAAAAACCTGTCCCTGGTGCCCGAATGCACCCTGGACGAACTCGTCGCGGCCGATGCCATCCTGTTTGGCACCCCGACCCGTTTCGGCAACATGTGCGGCCAGATGCGCCAATTCCTGGACGCCACCGGCCAGATTTGGGCCCAGGGCAAGCTCGTGGGCAAACCCGGCGGCGTGTTCTGCTCCACCGCCACCCAGCACGGCGGTCAGGAAACCACCCTGGCCTCGTTCATTTTCACTTTGCTCCACCACGGCATGCTCATCGTGGGCCTGCCCTACGCCTTTGCCGGCCAGATGCGGATGGACGAGATCACGGGCGGCTCGCCCTACGGCGCCACCACCCTGGCCGCCGGCGACGGCTCGCGCAAACCCACCGAAAACGAGCTGGAAGGCGCTCGCTACCAAGGCCGGCGCATCGCGGAAATCGCCAAAAAACTCGGCGCCTAGCCGGTGCGGCGACAGGGGAAATCGTAAGCCCTGGTCCCTGGACCCGATTTCCCCTATACCGCCCCCATGGGCGCCATCTTTCCTCCCGGCCTGATCGTGGCCGGCATCCGCAGCGGCTGCGGCAAGACCTCGGTCGCGCTCGGGCTCATGCGCGCCCTGACCCGCCGGGGCCTGACCGTCCAGGCCTTCAAGGTCGGGCCGGATTTCATCGACCCCGGGCACCATGCCCTGGCCACCGGCCGGCCAAGCCACAACCTGGACGGCTGGATGTGCGGCGCGGACGGCCTGCGCGCCATCTATGCCCGGTATGCGCCCGGCGCCGATCTGGCCGTGGTCGAAGGCGTCATGGGCCTCTACGACGGCTTCTCGGCCACCGATCCCGCCGGCAGCACGGCCCAGGCCGCGCGCATCCTCGGCTCGCCCGTGCTGCTCGTGGCCGATGCCGCCTCCATGGCCCGATCCGTGGCCGCTCTGGTGGGCGGCTACCGGGACTTCGAACCCGACCTGCCCTTTGCCGGCGTGGTCCTCAACAATGCCGGCAGTCCGTCCCACGCGGCCCTGCTTACCGAGGCCATGGCCGCCGCCCGGCCCGATATCCCCCTTTGCGGCGTGCTGCGAAAGCGCCCGGACATCGCCACGCCCTCCCGCCACCTCGGCCTGGTCACGGCCGAGGACACAACCGACGCCGGCCGACGCCTGGACGCCCTGGCCGACTGGATCGAAGCGGGGTGCGCTGTGGAAGGACTGCTCCAGGAGCTTCGCCCCTGGACCCCTCCGGGGGGGATCATCCCTCCCGGCCCCCCCGTACGGGAAACCGTGGTGCGCATCGGCCTGGCCAGGGACCGGGCGTTCTGCTTTTATTACGAGGAGAATCTGCGGCTGCTGCGGGAGGCCGGAGCCGAGCTGGTGGCGTTTTCGCCCCTGGCGGACCGGGCGTTGCCCGAAGGCTTGGACGGGCTGTATCTGGGCGGAGGCTATCCCGAACTTGCCGCGCGGGAGCTCGCCGCCAACGAAGGCTTGCGTGCGGCCGTGCGGGACTTTTGCCGGCGGGAACGACCGGTCTTGGCCGAATGCGGCGGCTTCATGTACCTCATGGACGCCCTGACCGACCCGGACGGCCGGGTCTTTCCCATGGCCGGGGTGTTTCCCTTCCGGGCCGCCATGGGACGCCGTCTGGCGAGCCTCGGCTACCGGCAGGTCGTCACCCGGACGCAAAGTCCCCTGGGCCCGGCCGGCACCACCGTGCGCGGCCACGAATTCCACTACTCCCATCTGGAAGACGACGCGGGCAACACCCCGGGCGTGTATGCCCTGTCCGGCCGCAAGGGCGATCTGGATGTCCGGGAAGGTTTTCTGGTCGACCGGACCCTCGGCAGCTACGTGCACCTGCATTTCGGCAGCAATCCCGACGTCGCGGCCGCCTTTGTCGCCGCCTGCGCGGAGGGCGCGTGAAACCGGCCGGCCCCCTGCGCGAGGGCTTCACCACCGGCACGGCCGCCTCGGCCGCGGCCAAGGCCGCGACCTGGCTGCTCGCAACCGGCGAAGCCCTGACCCGGGTGGACACGCCGCTCCCCGACGGCACCCGCCTCGTCCTGCCGGTGGCCGAAAGCGCCCTGGACGCGGGCACCGCCCGGGCGATCGTCATCAAGGACGGAGGCGACGACCCGGACGTGACCCACGGGGCGGCCATCGTCGCCCGGGTGGCGCCGGCCGAGGCGTTGCCTAGCACCATCGCCATCGACGGAGGTCCGGGCGTGGGCCGGGTGACCCTGCCCGGCTTGCCGGTCGCCGTGGGGCGCCCGGCCATCAATCCCGGACCGCTCAAACAGATCCGCGCCGCCGTGGCCGAGGCCCTGGACGCTGCGGAACGCCCGGACTTGGCCCTGTCGGTGGTCATCGAAGTGCCGGACGGGGAGCGCCTGGCCGCGCGGACCCTGAACCCACGCCTGGGCATTGTCGGCGGCATCTCGATTCTCGGCGTATCGGGCCGGGTGCGGCCCTTCAGCCACGACGCCTGGCAGGCATCCGTGGCCGAAGCCCTGGACGTGGCCCGGGCCCTGGGTCATGAGGCGATCGGATTCGCCTCGGGCCGGCGCAGCGAGGCCTTGCTCGCCCGGGAGTACCCGGACCTGCCCGCGACGGCCCGTATCCAGGCCGCGGATTTTTTCGCTTTCGCCCTGGCCGAAGCGGCCAAGCGGGGATTTTCCCGCATCGTCTGGGGGACCTTCGGAGGCAAGCTGGTCAAGATGGCCCAGGGTCTGGCCAACACCCATGCCCATCGGGGGGAGACGAATTTTTCCGCCCTGGCCGACTGGTGCCGGCTGGCCGGCTGGCCCGAGGAGCTCGCTTGCGCCGCGGCCACGGCCAATACCGCCCGCCACGCCCTGGACATGGCCCCGGACCGCGCGGCCAAGGTCGCCCTGGCCGAGGTTCTGGCCCGCGACGCCCTGCTCGTCATGCGCCGTTTCGCCGGCCCCCGACCCGCCTTGACCTTGCTCGCTTTCGACTTCGACGACACCCGGCTTGCCCGACTCGAACAGGCGCCACGCTAGAACGCCTTTTCCCTATCGGGGTGGCCCAGGAGGAACCGCGTCCCTCCTGGCCGCCGGAGGCGTCTCTTCCTACACAACCCCCGCCGCGTCCGTTGCTTCCACTGCTTCCGCCGCCTCGCGCCACAGCACCAGATGCCCGGTGA
>JAWRKJ010000104.1:0-7902 GCA_040307025.1 Desulfovibrionaceae bacterium
CAAAGCCCGTATACGGCCAGATTTTCACGTCCACGGTCGACGTTTGGGAAAGCGTTATGGTCTGGGCTGTCTGCACCACGGACGGCGTAGTCCCATTGTTGACAATGGCGGCCGCAACCGGCTCTCCGCGCCAGTCGAAACGGATCGTAGTGCCCACTCCACGCGTAAACTGCACGCCTTGGGTCAGGGTATGCTCCGCGCTGTCACTTCCGGGCAGGGTGGCACCGGCCAGGTTGGGATTGTCCTCGACCAGGGAATAGGTCGCGGCCGAATCGATGGAGATACCCCAGGTGGAGATGTCGGCCATGGCCCGGGTCTGGGCATAGCGCAAGGCGGCCTTGAGCGCATCGGCTTCGGTGACGGCCCCGGCATTGAATGTAGACCACCGCCCAATCAGGGCAATCCCCAGGATGCCGAGCAGCGCCAGAACCGCCACGGCCTCGATCAGGCTCACACCGCCCGCTCGCGGCACCTTGCCCTGGAGAGTCGCGTTATTTTGACAAACCATGCCGTTTCCGCCATGTTGCGCCACCTGGGAGAAGCGTATCTCCCTTTTGAACGCGCAGTCCTTTCTAACCGTTCCGCTACGACCTGCAAACCATGAAATACGGGCTCGCCACGCTCCGCAACCACCCGCTCACCTGGGGCTGTCTGCTCCTGGCCACCGTGACGCTTCTCAACAACTGGCCGGTGGCCTTTTTCGATTTCGCCTGGGACGACTACGGCTATATCGTACGCAACTACCCGATCCAGGACCCGATTTCGTTCAAAAGCATCTCCTGGTGCCTTACGGCCTTTGCCGAGGCCAACTGGCACCCGGTCACGTGGCTCCTCCTGCACGTCGAATTCCAGTTTTTCGGCCTCAAGCCGTTCGGCTACCATATCGTCAATCTGGCCTTGCACGTGGCCAACGTGTTGCTCCTGTTTGGCGTTTTGCGCCGCCTGACCGGGGCCACGGGCAAGAGTCTGGCCGTGGCCGCCCTGTTCGCCGTGCACCCGCTCCATGTGGAATCCGTAGCCTGGATATCGGAAATAAAAGACGTGCTGAGCACGTTTTTCCTGCTGCTCACCCTGCACGCCTATGCCGGTTACGCCAAACGTCCGGGCCCGGGGCGCTACGGTCTTGTCCTGCTCGGTCTGGCCTTGGGACTGGCGTCCAAACCCATGCTCGTCACCGCGCCGTTCGTGCTGTTGCTGCTCGATGCCTGGCCGTTGGGGCGGTGGACGCGCGGGCCGCTGCCGGCAAGGCCGGGTCTGACCTGCCCACGCTACGGCACGGGTCGGCTTCTCTGGGAAAAGGTGCCATTTTTTCTCCTCGTGGCCGCGACGTGTGTCCTGACGTTCCTTGCCCAGCGCGACGGCGGCGCGGTGGCCGGTCTCGGAGGGCTGCCCATCTCTTTCCGCCTGGCCAACGCCGCCCATTCCTATGTGCTGTATGTCTGGCGGCTGCTGTGGCCGTGGCCCCTTTCATTTTTTTATCCGCTGGGCAATCTTTCCCTGGTCCACGCCATCCTGTGCGGAATCGGACTGCTAGCAGCCAGCGTTGCCGCATACCTCGCGCGCCGCCGTCTGCCGTATCTGCTCATGGGCTGGCTGTGGTTTCTCGGCACGCTGGTGCCGGTGATCGGCCTGGTCCAGGTGGGCTCCCAGGCTTTTGCCGACCGCTACACGTACATTCCATCCATTGGTTTGTTCGTGGCCGGCATCTGGCTCGCCGATGGGCTGCGGAAGCGTCTGGGCGTGAGTCTCCTGCTTCCGGCAGTCCTGACCTGCGCCGTAATCTTTAGCTACATGCTGGTGAGCTTCGCCTATCTTGGGCACTGGGCCAATGAGGAAGAGCTCTACAGCACGGCTCTAAAAACATATGAAAACAACGTGATAGCGCATAACAACTATGGTCTTCTCTTATTAAAAATGAAAAGATTTGAACAAGCTGAGCCGCACTTCAGAAAAACAATCGCGTACAGCCGCCAATCTGCCATCTCTCTCAACAACATGGCACTGTTTAATTTTTCCCAAGACAAAAAAAACGAAGCCATTTACTACAGTGAAAAAGCAATTTCCCTCCACCCAACAGACGGAAATTCGTACTTGATGCTGGCAAAGATAAAAATCAGCCAAGAAAAATATACAGAAGCAAAATACCTTCTTGAAAAATCGCTTACACTTAACCCTAAAGAGATCAATACACTAAATACGCTCGGTGAAGTGTTGATCTATACCAACAGAGAAGATGATGCCCTTAAAGTCCTTCAACAAGCTACAGCTCTTGCTTTCACCAAAGACCCTGTAAAAGGCATCGCGTTCAACAATATTGGAGTTATTCAACTCCGAAAAGGCAAACGGCCTGAAGCTATAAAAAACTTTCGCGAGGCAATCAGACTCCAACCTAGGCTTCTTGTTGCGCGCCTCAACCTTATTCGCGTTCTGCTGGCCATCCATGATCTCGATTCGGCCCAGACCCATATCGGGGTAGCCCTTGCCTTAGCCCCCAATCAGCCCGTGGTTCTTTCGCTTTCCGGTGATGTCGCCCTGGCCAATAAGCAATACGCCAAAGCGTATGTTCGGTATCGCCGCGCGCTATTTCTCAATCCAGATCTTGCCGATGCGCACGCCGGGCTCGCAAAGGTCCTGCGAATCTTCGGCAAAGCCGATGCCGCAGACATTCAGGAAGCGGCGGCAAGTGGACTCCGCCTGCGCCCGCGCCCGGCCTCAGTAACACGTCCAGAAGCTTCTTTGCATTAGCAAATTAGAAGGGTAATATAAAACCTTGGGAATATGCAACTATGCATACTCCCAAGGTTTATCAACAAATTCTACTTCTAGCAGAGCCTTCTACTGGTATAGCTGAAAAGACTGACTCAGAGCTGACGCTGTCGGGCTAGCAAGACTATAAACATTCTGCCCCGCAGTCGTCGCGCCGCCAGTAATAGTGACCGTGGCAACACCTCCGTTTACAGCATAGCTACCTATAAAGTCACCTATTGTACGCAGCGACCCCGTATTTGTTGCATCATCACCTGTACCCGTCACACCTGTCCAAGTGCTGGCTAGGCTGGGGCTCGCCATGATGGCGGCGGCATAATCCATGGAGACTTGCGAAATCAAAGCGGCAACACCGCCCTTAACAGAATTGACAGCCGCCTGCTTTTGCATGTCCAGATACTTGGGAATGGCCACCACGGCCAGGATGCCCAGGATGACCAGCACGGCAATGATTTCAATCAGCGTGAAACCGTGCTGCCCACGTTTCCTCTCGTGTCTCTTCACCATCGCAATTTCCTCCGATGCTTGCTGTTGGGCCTTGTCAGGCCTGTTTGCTCTAGCATGACTCATGCCAAACGTCACATCCGCCAGCCCACCCGCAGAACCGGCGCCATTCCTGGTTTCGGGGCGCAGCTTCCGAAAACCGGCCGTTGAAACCAGACCAGGAATCATCAAATTTTGATGCTTTCCCATCATTTTTTGATGGCCCCCGCCTAGGCTTTGAACACCTTCGGTTCAATGCCCAGCTTGCGCACCCGGTGCCACAAGCTCCGCTCCTTGATGCCGAGCAGTGCGGCCGCACGGGCTTGCACCCCGCCCGTGCGCGAAAGCGCCGCCTCGATCAACGACTTCTCATAGGCTGCCAACCGCCCATCGAGCCCGTCCGTCTCCCCGGGCTCACCGTTATCGACTGCCGGGCCGGGACCGGACAAGCCCGGCAGATGTTCCGGACCGATTTGCCCCTCTCCGGCCAGGACCGCCGCCCGCTCCATGGTGTTTTTGAGCTCGCGCACATTGCCCGGCCAATCGTGGGCCAGCAAGCGTTGCAACGCAGCAACCGACAACTCCAGCCCCGGCCGTACGCCATCCAGAAACCGCTCGGCCAGAAGCGGGATGTCCTCCCGGCGTTCACGCAACGGCGGCAGGCGCAGGGGAAATACATTCAGCCGGTGATAGAGATCCTCCCGAAACGTCCCCTGCCGCAGCATGACCTGCAAATCCCGGTGCGTGGCGGCCACGATGCGGACATCGATGGCCAGGGGCTTGCTGCCTCCCACCCGTTCACATTGGCGCGTTTCCAGAACCCGCAGGATCTTGGCCTGGGTTTCGAGCGGCATGTCCCCGATCTCGTCGAGAAACAGGGTTCCGCCTGCCGCCTGCTCGAACTTGCCCGTCTTGCGCGAAACCGCGCCGGTAAAGGCCCCCTTTTCATGGCCGAACAGCTCGCTTTCCAACAACCCCTCGGGAATGGCCGCGCAGTTGACAGCCACGAACGGGCCTCTGGCCCGGGGGCTCTTGCCGTGCAAGCTTCGGGCCGCCAGTTCCTTGCCCGTGCCGGACTCGCCAAGCAGCAACACCGTGGCTTCGGTAGGCGCCACCTTGAGAAGTTGCGAAAACATGGCGCGCAGGGCCCGGCTTTCACCGACCATGTCCGGAAACAGCGCCCGCGCGTCCATGGCGCTCAGGACCTCCACAATCTGGTCGAACACCCCCTCCAAGTGCTCCAGGGCATCCCCCCCCCTGCGCGCCGGCACGGCCGGGGGCAACACCGCCATGTCCCGGGTCGTGTCCAGGAATCGGCGGATGGGGCGGCGGACCCAGATGAGAAGCCCCGTGGCCGCCAGATAGACCGTGCCGCCTGACAGCAGACACAACATGACCACCCGATGGCCTGTGAACAGTTCGGGCCAAATATTCTCCACCGCCAACAGCGGCAACGCGGCCAACCCGCCGAGGATAAACGGCACCAGGATAATAAGGCTGATTTCCGCCCGGTAACGCTTTCCCCGCCGCAACCCATCCGGGGAGGTCGTGCTGTCGGTGAAAGCCTGTGCCATGCGTTACCTGTGCCCGGCGAGCTGGGTCATGTCCCACATGGGCATGAAGATGGACAGGGCGAAAAAGCCGACCACCGCCGCCAGCCCAACGATGAGCACCGGCCCCAACGCGTCGGAGAGACGCTTGACCGCAAACGCCACCTCGGCGTCGTAGTGCTCGCTGACCGCCCGCAGCATCTCGTCGAGATTGCCCGATTCCTCGCCCACCGCCACCATGGTCACGACCATGGGCGTGAAATACTTGGCCCGGGAAAGCGGTCCGGCCAAGCCCTGGCCGGAGCGGATCAGATCCTGGATGCGGCGGAACTCCTTGGAGATGGCCGCGTTGCCGATGGTGCCGACCAGGATGTCGATGGTGGTCAGGACCGGCACGCCGCTCGCCTGGAGAATGGCGAAGATGGACGCGAAGCGCGACATGGCCGATTTTTTGAACAAGGTGCCGATGATGGGGATGGCCAGGAAAAACGCATCCCGCGCCACCTTGCCATTCGGGGTGCGAAACCACAGGACCAAGGCGATGATCACCACGGCCAAGGACCCGAAACACATGTACCAGTACTGGATGATGAGGGTATGCAGGTGCACGGCCACCTGCGTCGGCCAGGGCAGTTCGAGCTTGGCATTGGCGAACATCCGCGCAAAGGTCGGCACCACCCCGACAAGCAGGAAAAAAAACGCTCCCACCAGGGCGATCACCACGGTGATCGGATATTGCAGGGCCGATTTGATGTCGGATTTGACCTGATGTTCGTGGGAAATGATGGTGATAAGCCGGTCGAGGACCGCGGGCAAAGCGCCGGCCGCCTCACCGGCCCGCACCATGCTCACGTACAGGTCGTTGAACACGCCCTTATGCACGGCCAGGGCATCGGAAATGGATACGCCCTTTTTCACGTCGTCGGTCATGCGGGCGCAAATCTTGCGCAGGCGCTTGTTTTCGGTCTGCTGTTCCAGGACCCGCAAAATCTCCAGCATGGACAAGCCGGCCCCGAGCATGGTCTTGAGCTGCTTGGTGAAAAGGATCAGTTCCTGGGGCTTGACCCGGGAGAGTCCCCCTTCCAGTTCGTCCAGAAAGCCGCCGCCCTGAACCAGCCCGCCCTTGTGCACGGCAACCGGGATATAGCCCATCGTGGACAGACGCTGGCGAGCCATGTCGGCGTCGGTCGCCTCTATCTCGCCCTTGATGGTGTGGCCGGCCTCGTTGATGGCTTCGTAGGTAAACTGCGGCACCGCGCCTGCTCCTGTGGCCAGGGTCATGCAAAGAGGGGGAGGTGGAAAGCCTCCTGCGGCCAACGGGGTTTTCGCCCCTTGGAACCCCTGCCGGTCGCGACCCGCTCCCCGCGTAAGCGGCTCGCGGCCTTAGATCATGACCGCCGAAGCCGCTTCCTCGAACGTGGTCTTACCTTCGAGAATTTTCAGTCTCGCGTCGTCCTGCAACAATTTGAGCCGGCCCGTGTCGGCGGCGAACCGGCTGATCTCCCGGCCAGTGGCCCGCTTGGCGACAAGGTTTTGGATATCCTCGTCCATGACCAGGATTTCGTAAAGCCCCACCCGGCCGCGAAACCCGGTGTCCCCGCACTGGTAGCAGCCCCGGCCGCGCATGAAGGTCGAGCCTTCCACGCCTTCCAGGTTCCAGTAGCGCAGGACCTCGGGCGTGGCGTGTAGGGCTCGGCGCAGTTGGGGCAGATGCGGCGCACCAGACGCTGGGCAATGGAAACCACCAACACCGAGGACACAAGGAACGGCTCGATACCCATGTCCATGAGCCGCATGATGGCCCCGGCCGCGTCATTGGTGTGCACGGTCGAAAGCACCTTGTGGCCGGTGAGCGCCGCCTGGGTGGCGATGGCCGCGGTTTCGGCATCGCGGATCTCGCCCACGAGCACCACGTCCGGGTCCTGGCGCAGGGTCGAACGCAGGGCGCTGGCAAAGGTCATGCCGGCCTTGCGGTTGAGCTGGACCTGGCGGATGCCCTCCATGCGGTATTCCACCGGGTCTTCCAGGGTGATGACGTTGATGTCGGGCCGGCTGATCTCGCGCAGCAACGCAAAAAGCGTCGTGGATTTGCCCGAACCCGTGGGTCCGGTGGCCAGAAACATGCCATAGGGTTTTTCGACGACAAGACGGATTTTGGCCAAGTTCTCGTCGGACAGGCCGAGATCGCTCAGGCGCAGGCCGCCACCGCTCATGTCGAGCAGACGCAGGACCAGATTCTCGCCGTAGATGGTAGGCAGCGTGGAGACGCGGACGTTGATCTCTTTGCGGTCGATGGCCACGGTGAACCGGCCGTCCTGGGGGATGCGGCTGACGGCAATGTCGAGGTTGCCGAGAATCTTGATGCGCGAAACAATGGGCAGGATCATGGGCTTGGGCGGCGAGGGTACGGCCTTGAGCTTGCCGTCCACGCGCATGCGGATCTGCACCTGGTCCCGCTCGGGGCTGATGTGGACATCGCTTGCCCCCTCGCGCACCGCCTGGGAAAGCAGGGAATTGACGAAGCGCACCACCGGCGCCTCGCCGGCCATGTCCTCCAGGGAGCTGACCTTGACGTCCTCGATCATGCCGAAGGCGGTACCATCGCCCTCGTCGCGCATGGACTCGATGCTTTCGAGCACGCCTTCGCTGCCCACGCCCATGCCGTAGATGGCGCTGGTCAGGTGCCCGAGTTCCCGCTCGGTGCAGATGACCGGTTCCACTTCGCAGTTCTTGTAGATCTCGATATCTTCGATGGCGGCGATATCCAGGGGGTCGGACATGGCCACCCGGATCACGTTGCCGTCCTTGGACAGGGGCACGAGCTTGGCCCGCAGGGCCATTTCCGCCGGGATGATCTCGGCCAGGCCCGGGTCCACGGGATAACGATCGGGGGTGTACTTGGCCAGCTGCATCTGACGGCTGATGAGGTCGACAATGTCGGCTTCCTTGACCATGCCGTCGCGCACGAGCTGCTGCCCCAGGCGCAGCCCGCCACGCTTTCCGGCGGCCAGGGCCTGCTTGAGCTGGTCCTCGGTGATAAGCCCGGCGGCAACGAGCATCTCGCCAAGGCGCAAACGTTTTCTGGGTTCCATGCCGTCTTCCC
>JAWRKJ010000105.1:0-15289 GCA_040307025.1 Desulfovibrionaceae bacterium
TCCCTGTATCCTGACGCAGAGAGGAAAGAAATATGCCTCTAACGCGTTCCGTTGGGGTGGTCCAGGAGGGCTGAGCCCTCCTGGCCGCCGGAGGCGTCCCCCCTGCTTCTCCCCCTACTTCCCGCGTTTCGCCGCCAGGCGGGCGCGCAGCCAGTCGTACCAGGCCGCGAGGCCTTCGCCGGTGCGAGCCGAAACCGGGAACAGGGCGATGTCGGCGTTGAGGGTCCGGGCATGGCGGCCGGCGCGCTCCATATCAAAGTCCACGTAGGGCAGCAAATCGACCTTATTGAGCAGCATGGCGGCGGAAATGTGAAACATGAGCGGATATTTCTCGGGCTTGTCGTCGCCCTCGGTAACGCTCAAAAGCGTCACCTTGCAATCCTCGCCCACGTCGAACTCGGCCGGGCAGACCAGATTGCCGACGTTTTCGATGAAAAGGATGTCGAGGCCGGTCAGATCGAGACTCTTGGCCGCTTCCTGGACCTGGGAGCTGGTCAGGTGGCAGCCGCCCTCGGTGTTGATCTGCACGGCCTGGGCGCCGGTGGCGGCCACGCGGCGGGCATCGTTGTCGGTTTGCAGGTCGCCCTCGATGACGGCCATGTGCATCTCGTCGCGCAGGTCGGACAAAGTGCGTTCGAGCAGCGTGGTTTTGCCCGCCCCGGGAGAGCTCATGAGATTGAGGACCAGGATGCCGCGTTCGGCGAAAAAGGCCCTGAGATCGGCGGCAATGCGGGCATTGGCCTCCAGGATGTTGCGCACCACGGGTATCTGCATGATCTGGCTCCCCTCTATTCCAGTTCGAGATATTCGATGAAGAGCTCGCGGCCGGACAGGACCGTATGTCCGAGTTCCTCGCCGCAATAGGGGCAAGGCGCGAACGGGGCCGCATGCTGTTCCGGTTGAAATTCCTTGCCACAGGCGTGGCAACGCAACCGTACCGGCACCTCCTCCATATCGAGCCGGGCCCCGGCCAGCCGTGTTTCGGCGGTCAGGACCTCGAAGGCCATGGAGAGGGCTTCGGGCACGATGGCGGCCAACCGACCGTGCTTGACCTTGACGCTGACAAGAGTTTGCTTGCCGTGCTTGGTCATCTCGTCCTCGATGAGACCAAGCAGGCTTTGCGCGATGGAAAGTTCGTGCATGGCGGGGTCGGTATACGGCAATTCACCTTGGGCGTAAAGAAACGGGGCGCTGCCTCAGCCGGCCATGTACGGGGCGAGCACCACGGCCACGACGATGGCCGGCAGGAAGTTCGAGACCTTGATGCGCAGCAGTCCCAACATGTTGATGCCGATGGCCACAATAAGCAGTCCGCCCACGGCCGTGAGCTGGGTCAGCCGCTCCGGGGTGAAATAGGCGTGCGTGCCGGCGGCGCATAAGGTAAGTAGTCCTTGGTAGAGCACCACGGGCACAAACGACAGGATCACCCCGGCCCCGTAGGTGGAGGCCAGGATCAATCCCACCGAGCCATCCAGCATGGCCTTGGTCAAAAGCAGGGTGCGATCACCACGCAAGGCTTCGTCAAAGGGGCCGAGAATGGCCATGGTACCGGTGCAAAACACGACCGAGGCCGTGACCAGCCCATCGGTGAACAGAGCGTTTTTCGACTGGAGCACAGCCTTGATCCGGTCGCCCAGCCGGGCCATGCGGCGTTCGATGTCGCACAGTTCGCCGACGACCGCCCCGGACAAAAGGCTTACCACGACCAGGATCGGCGTGGTCATGGCCAGGGCCATCTTGAGCCCGATGAGGATAATGGACAGGCCCAGGGCCTGGAACATAATGGCGCGCACCCGGTCGGGAAACCGGCCGTGCAGCAGAAGCCCAAGCACGGCGCCGACAATGATGGCCGCGCCATTGACCAGGGAACCCACGGGGATCATGCGGAAATCTCCTTCTGCGGGAAAGCGGCGGCCAGGCAAAGCCGACCGGGACGACATCAATCCAGGGGGGTCCTGGCCGTGGGATCGATCTGCTTGATGCGGGTGAAGTCGTCCCGGGCCCGGGCATCCTCGCCCATGGCCTCATAGACCTTGCCCCGGTTGAGCAGAATATCGGGATCGTCGGGGGCGATTTGCAAGGCCTGGGTATAGTTGGCCAGGGCGCTTTGCAGGTTGCCCTTGCGGAACCAGGCCGCGCCCCGGTTGTTGAGGGCCTTGCTGTCGTTGGCATCCAGCTCCAGGGCTCGGGTATAATCCGCAATGGCCAAGTCATCGCGGTGCAGGGCGAACTGGGCATTGCCGCGGTTATACAGGGCCGGCGCATAACCGGGATGGACAGCCAGCGCGGTGTTATAATCGACAATGGCCGCCTTGTAGTCACCCGAAGCCGCCCGGGCCAAGCCCCTGGCGGTCAAAAACAGATAGGTTTCGGACTCAGGCATCTCATTGGAATCAAGGGCCTCGGTCAACAGGGTTACGGCCCGCTGATTTTCACCGGCGGCCAAGGCGGTAAGCCCGGCAGCGGCCTGTTGCAGGCCTCCGGCCAGCGTCACCCCGGGCGCGACCCAAAGCAGACAACCCACCAACAGCCCGGTCCGAACCCAGGCAAATACCTTCACCGTGCGCGGCACACTCAATCCTTTTCTTCGTCCGGGTCGAAGGCCGGTACCTGCAACTCCCGGTCGATCCTGTCAGCGTCCTGGGATGAATAGCGCACCATGTTCCGCAGGTGGAAAAAGGCGCTTTCGTCCATGCTTTCGAAATCCACAGCCACGCCCTCATCGCTGGAGCGCACGATACGGCCCCGCAACCGGACATTGACATCCTTGGACAGGGTAAAAACCACGGTGCAGTCCTGCCCGGCAGCCAGACGCGGCTCCGGGCCGAGCAGCGTACCCTTCATGCTGATATTAAGCGTCGTGACCGGAATTTTTTCCCCGTCACTGTACACATAGGCGTCAAACTGGACGCAGACCCGGCTGCGGCGACGTTTTTCATCCCCCATGGATCATTCCCCTTTTTGGATAGCATCCCACCCCCGGATTGTACGGTGGCATCCGGAGGCAACCATGCGAGGCGTGTTGAGCATAGCCGTTCAAGCCGGATTGATAAAGTCAGAAATGTCTCCCAACGTGGGGCAAAATACACGCCTTCCAGGAGAAGACCACCTTTTTTTTCACCTCTTCCCTGCTCGTTGCGCGATGCAGTGGGAGACCACGGGCAATACCGTCAGAGGGAACATCTCCGGCGGCCAACGGGCTCACGCCCGTTGGAATCCCAAGAGGATTTGAGAGGGGTGCAACTCCAGGTTTGGGGCAAAGAAAGGCCGTGGGGGAATTGCGTAGCGGTCTCGAAGCGACAGGCTGTGTGAAGCGGCCCGAATGCGCCCCCCAAAAAACCGTGTCCGGCCGCCAAAAGCGCAGCCGGACACAGGGGACGGAGGATGCAACTGATCAGTCCACGGTGAGCATGACGCTGGAAGCCTTGATCATTGCGTTGACACTGTCACCGACCTGAAGCCCCATGGCCTCGGCCGAATGCTTGGTAATGACGGAGACGATCTCCACGCCGGGCGCAAATTCGACAACAACTTCCGTGTTGACCAGACCGTTGGTAATGGATTTGATCTTGCCTGGAATAAAATTACGAGCGCTGACCTTCATGACTGTCTCCGTGTTACAGGTTCAACACGGTGTGTGTTTTACCAACCGGGACATTTTTTGGTCAATACAAGCAGAAAAATAATCTTGCTCTCACGCGTTGTAACAAAAGCATGCCACTCACAAGACGACGTCAATTTTCCAGCTATTCTGGACTGGTCGCTTCCAAAGGAACAAAAAGGGGCAAACAAATCACGGACTGACTATCCCGTGAGCTTCCCCATCGGGGAGCTCTGGGGCTTCCTATCGCCCGTCGTTGATGAGGGCTGCGGCCCGGTCCAACTGGTTGGGCGAAAGATCCGGCGGCACCTTTTCCCGTCCCAGGGCCGTAAGCACCATGTGGCGTGCGCAACGGCTGTTGTCACCCTGGCATAAGCGCTTTTTGAGCAAATTGGCCGCGGCCGGCATGTTCTGCATCTTATCATTGAAAAAAAGGCACTTGGGTAAACATTCACAATCAGCCATATGCGGGACCTCCGTGCGATATTCTTGATGGGCCAAATCGACTTTCAAGGGTTCCCGCAAGCATAGCCCAAAAAATGAGGCCCGGGCAATCGGCATCACGACAGGGCGGTGTCGGTCTTGCCTGCCCGGGCCCGTACCATGACCCGCGCAATTTTTTCCGCCGCTAACGGCTATTTATCCTGACGGTGGATAACGGCCATCACACCCTGGTTGTAGAGATTGCGGGCGAAGCATTCGCAGGCGATATCGCAGCCCGTGGTCACGTGCATGAACATGCTGCGGTTGCCCACGGCGATGCTGCGCCCGGGATAGTCCTGGCCGATAGTGCCGGTCGGCAGCTTGGTAAAATAGCCGGAGAACGGATACGGCTTGTGTTCGGTATCATCGAGGAAATAGCGATAGCCGCCGTTGTGCTCAAAGACAGCATGCTTCCCGGTGGTCAGGGCCAGATACTGGCTGTCCACCGGCTCGTAGCAGTACCAGTCCACACCATTGTGACAGGCATTGGAGGCGACTTTGAAATCGGCAAGCCCCACGCCTTCCAAAAGCACCACCGCCACTTTCCGGTCACCCAGGGCGTCCAGGAGACGTGCCTTGATGTCCGTGATGGAGTCCACCGGGCCGAGGTTGGCCGAGACCGGAATGAAGGTGTTGCGGGCCGGAATCATGATTAGGCGGCGCAATGAGGTGTTTTTGTAATAATGCCCCTCCTTGGCCACGATCATGACATCAGGCAGCCGGGCGCCATCTCCTGGAGCGCCGCCGAACAAAGACAGGACATCCTCCCGGGTGGCCAGGCGTTCCAGGCCGGGATTGGCGGACAGCCGGTCCAGGTCCTGCTGGGACGGATCGTAGAGGCCGGCATAGCGGGCGGACCAGTTGCTGGCCACGCCCAAGCCGTCGAGGTCGCTCAAGTCAATGGGCGTGGTGGCCTGGGTCAGACCGCCGGTGCCGATGACCACGGTAAAAAAGCCCGATTCCCGGGCGAAACGATCGGCCTCGTCCAGGGCCGCCTGGGCCATGGCCGCGCGCTCATCCGGGGTGAGCGGGGAATACCGGGCGGAATAATACTGCCGGGCCAGGGTCAGAAAGGCAAACCCGGGATCATAAGCCTTGATGAAGTCCAGGGCCGTGTCCACTACCCAAGTATTACCGGCCGGATCGCGGTCCCCGGGGAAGGGGTGGCGGTCCACCACCGCGCGGACCTTGTCCACGAGCGGTCCCGTGGCCTCGACCTGATGCCCGGTACGCAAATCCACGGTCCGCTGCCACTGCCGCGCGTCCAGAATGGCCACGCTCATGCTCTCACCTCCCTGGCATCCCATTCCACCTTGGTTCCGAGCAGGTTGAGGCGCCGGCCGCATTTTGGACACCGGTCCCCGTCGCACAGAAACTGGTCGAGCTTGTCGCCGCCGCAACCGAGGCTGTGGCGGGTGATCACCATTTCCCCGCAGTCCGGGCAGCGGGTATCCACCCACTGCGAACCGATGAAATTGTGAAAATAGATGTGGGGCAGTCGGTTGCGCAGGTCTTCGAGCTTGGCATTGAGGGCGTCGATGCTGGGATAACTGTCCTTGCTCATCTTGTACGTCGGCAACAGCCTGAACACGTGCCAGGGGGTTTCCCGGCCGACCGAAGCCAGGATATCGGCCATGGCCGACAGCTCATGGTCGTTTTCCGACTCGATGACGGGCGTGGTCACCTCTACATGGCACTGGGCGGCCAATTGCCGGATGGTGCGCACCACCGGAGCGCTGTCCGGGATGCCCAGATAGCGCTGGCAAAATTCCGGCGACAGCCCCTTGAGGCTCACATTGACGAAGGAAAAAATCTCGCCGAGCAGTTCCACGGCCTCGGGCGTGCCGTAGCCGTTGGTCAGGCAGCCCATGACCAGCCCGGCCTCCCGGGCGGCCACGGCCACTTCAAGCAGCGACGGCAACGAGACCGTTGGCTCGTTGATCGAGAAGACAATGGAATGGCAGCCGTGCTTGCGCGCCAAGTCGACCAGCCGGGCCGGCGGAATCTCGATCATGATGTCCTGGAGGATGGCCGGGTCCTCCTTGGCAATATAGTTGTTGGAACAGTAGCGGCAGTCCACGTTGCAGCTGGCCGTGCCGATGACGAGGCAACGGCTGCCCGGATAGGCATGGTAAAACGGGATCGTTTCCACCCGGGATACGGCATACGCGCACCACTGATGGGGAAAGCGTTCCCTGACCACATCGCCGGACAGTTCGTACATGCGGCAAAAACCGACTCCGCCTTCGGTCAACCGGCAACGTCGTTCACAGTAGGGGCACTCCATGGGGTCACTTCCTTGGGCTTGATCAGAAGCTTGTGGGCCGGCCGCGTCAAACCGCCGGTCCTGGCGCGCTCCCAGACGCCGTCATCCGACAATCACATCCAGACTGATGGGGCCGATCCAGACAAGGGCGGCGGCGACCACGAACAGGAGGTCCCCGGCGCCCACGGTGAGCCGTGCGCCCCGGACCAGGGCCTCACCGCTGACCCCGCGCAACTCAAGCGACAGGGCCAGTTCGGTCGAACGCCGCATCTGGGCCAGAAAGACCGGAATGAAAAGCGGCAGCAAGCTGCTTGGCCGAAACATTTTTTTCAGCTCGAACCCTCGGCAGCGCTGCACTTCGATGACGCGCAGGGCCATGGCCAAAATGTTGGGCAACATACTGACCAGGGCCGAAATGAAAAGCACCACCCCGCCCGGCAAGTGCAAGCCGCGCAAGGACAATAGCATCGTGGAAAAACTCGTGAGTTTGACCACGAGCAGATCGACCAGGACCATGATGAGCACGCGCAACATGTAAAGTCCGAGCCAACCGAGCCCGAGCCAGACCCCGTCATGCCAGTTGCCGGCCTTTTCCACGCCGCCCCAGATGAAAAGCACCAGCAGCATGGGCAAGGCCGCCAAGAACACGCCGACCAGCAGCAACACAATGCGGTCCAATTCGCCGGTCAGCCCCAGCACCAGCAACAGCCCGACTCCCAACCCGACCAGTATCCGCCAGTCCGGGCACAAGAATGCGTAGGTGCAGATCGAAATCGCGAAAAGGCCCTTGGACACCGCGTTCGCCTGGCGCAACAACCGCGTCATGCCGTCCCCTCCCCCATCGGATGATCCCCGACCATGCATCCGCCTTCCAGGCGCACGACCCGCGTGGCGACCATGTTTACAAAGGCCTCCTCATGGCTGGCCACGAGCACGGCCTTGCCCGCGGCGGTCTCCCGGCGGATCATGTCCGCCATGGCCGCCATATTGGCGTCATCAAGCCCGGTAGTGGGTTCGTCCAGGCAAAGGATCGACGGCGCGCCGACCAGGATCGAGGCCAGACACAACCGGCGCTTTTCCCCGAAGCTCAAGGAAAACGGCGACCGGTTCAGTTTGCCGCCCAGGCCCAAGGCGGCCAGCACGCACTGCACCCGCTCCTCGCGTTCCGCGGCGGCCACCCCCTGGTTGACCAGCCAGTAGCCGCATTCGGCGGCCACGGTGTGGGCGAAAATCTGTTCCTCGGGATTCTGGAGCATAAGCCCCACATCCGCAAACTGCCCGAGCCCCCTTCCCAACCGGATCTGGCCGGAGCCGGGTTTGGCCAGGCCCTTGGCCAGGCGCAGCACCGTGGACTTGCCGGAACCGTTGGGTCCGACCAGGGCCACGCATTCGCCGGGGCCCACGGCGAAATCGATTCCGGTCACGTTGCTTACGCCCTTGGCATAACCAAAGGCGACGGCGTCAAAGCGCAAAAGCGGCTCTCCGGCCGAGCCTGCCGCGAAACGCGTGCTCGGAGCCGGTCCTAGCGGACGCGTAAACAGGGCCGGCGGCGGTCCGAGGGGCCCGTCGGCCACCAAGCGGCCCTCGGCCATGGTCAGAAAACGGTCGGCAAAGCCGGCCAAGCGGGTGCGGTCATGTTCGATGACGCACACGATCCACCCGCGCGACCGGCTCAGATCGTCGAGATGGGCAAACAGCCGGTCGGCAGTGGCCGTATCGAGATAGCTCGTGGGCTCGTCGAGCAACAGCACCTTGGGCTCGATGGCCAGCATGGACAGGATGGCGGTGAGCTGCTTCTGGCCCAGGGACAGGCTCGTCACCTTGTCCTCGGCCTTGGCGCCCAGGCCATGGCGCGCGAGCAAGGCCCCGGCCTTGTCCTGGCAGACCGACTCGGCCTCGCCCCGCATGCGCGGCCCGAGCACCACTTCGTCGAGGACCGTCCGGCAAAAAAGCTGCGCCTCGGGATTTTGCCCGACCAGACCGGCGAATCCGGCCGGCCCGCCGGCCAGGGCATCCCGACCATCCAGGGTGAGCGCGCCCGTGGTCACACCGGCCAGGGCCAGCCGGTGCACGCCGCACAAATGATAGCCCAGGGTGGACTTGCCCGAGCCCGAAGGGCCAACAATACCGATCCGTTCGCCGCGCCCGATGGTCAGGCTGACGTCGTGCAGGATGGGCTGGTCCGCTCCGGCCGGCAGGAAGGAAACGGCATCGAGCGTGATCATGACAGACGCAGCATGGCCACAAGTTCGAGGGAACTGATGCGCTTCCACACGAGCAGGGCAAGATACACCCCGAAGCCGTTGATGACCAGGGAGGTCACAAGCGAGACGCCGAACAATGCCTGGGTGGCCGTGGCCCAGGGCATGCCCATGGCCACCCGGAAAAAGATGCCCATGGTCGGTCCCAAGATGCCGCCGATGAGGATGGCCACATAGGCGCGGGCCACGGGCAAAGGATGGCGCAGAAGCGAAAAAAGAAGATCGAAGATGATGCCTTGGGTCAGAGCCGGCACCAGTTTGAGAAAGCCGGGCTGGCCCCCGGCCGCCGGCATGAACACGGCGGCCAGGAGTCCCCAGGCCAATTCGTAGAGAATGAGCGTCCCGAACCGATCCAGCATGAGTCGGGCAATGACCATGAGCATGACCGAGACGACCATCTCCAGCCGGGCCACCTCGTGGATGGCCGTCAGCTGGAGGGCTGTCTTGAAGACCAGCCCCCAGCCGAAGTCCAAGGCCACGACCGAGGCGAAAAAGACCACCTGGGCCGTGGACAGGGAATGGAGTTTTAGAACTTGCACGAGAGCTCCAGATACATGGTGCGTCCTTCGTTGAGCGTCTCATAGCTCTTGCCGTAGGTATTGACGTAGCGCGTGTCGAACAGGTTCTCCACGGAGAAGGACACATTCACATTCTGGCCGTAGGTGCCCAGGAAGTCCAAGTTGCGCCACACTTTCGCGTTGACCAGGGCATGCGGATCGATGGTCTGGGTCGAGGTATTGGCGCTGTCGTTGAACATCACGCCGACATACTGCACGCCGACGCGGCTATTGATGTATTTGTTGAGCCAATTATAGCCGACGTTGAATGAATTGAACGGGGTGTTCGTCAGATACTTTCCGACATACTGCGTATTACCGGGAAACTGCGTGATCTTGGATTCGTTGAGGGTGTAGTTGGCGAAAAGGGTGAACTTCTTGAGCAGATCATTCTCCTGGAACGTGAACGGATCGTATTCCGCCCCGAATTCAGCGCCCCAAATCTGCACTTCACCGATATTTTTGACCTGGGTGTTCCCGGCGGCGTCAACGGTGACCGAGTTCTGGAAATCCTTGGCAATGGTATGGTAGCCGGAAGCGGACAGTCGCAAGTTGGGCATGGGCTGATAATCCGTGCCGACTTCGAGGGTGTCACTGGTTTCCGGTCCGAGATTCGGGTTGGCGTACTGGAGCAGGCCATTTTTCTTGGAACCGGTCCGGTACATGGAGTCCAGGCTCGGGGCGCGGAAGGCATGGCCATAGGAGAAGTAGGCACTAAGGTTGTCCAGGAAGAAGTACTTGATCGATCCGCGAGGGCTCAAGGCATCCCAGGTTTTCGACGGCAGATGCCTGTTTTGTCCCACCATTGCGGGGATATTGGAGTTGGTGAAACCTTCATACGTGGTGGCGTTGTCGTAGCGCAGGCCAGCCACAATGATGAGCTTGTCGTTGAAAAAGCGCATCTGATCCTGGATGAAGGGACCAATGGTCCAGATCTTGCCGGCGTCGGTGGCAAAATAGCTGATAGTCTTGTAGTAATCGGTACCGTCCATTTCGCCGGCGGTCAGGTCGACGCCCACGGTGAGGGTATGGGGACCGAATGTGCGGGAGAGGTTGGTCAGGATGCCGTAATTTTTGCGGTCGACGTTGGTCCGGTAGGCATCGTAGCCCCGCTTGGGCAGCAAACCGCCTTCGTTGGTCCGGTAGTAGTTGATGTTCACGTAGTAAGCATTGATCATGCTCTTCCAGCCTTCCCAGTTCCCATTGAACCGAGTCTGCCAGGAGTCGGTCTGATAGCCTCTGCTTGTGCCGGCCCAAATCTTGCTGCCTTCGCCTTCGGTCTGCCAATCCTTGATATACTGCATTTCCAGGTTGGCGTTCTCGCTGAGATCCCACCCCAGCTTGGTGCTGATGGTCTCCTCATCCAGAAAGGTTTTCCGCGTGGTCTTGGACCACTGTTCCGGCGGCGGAAGTTTGTAGCCCTGGTTGGTGTGGTACAGTCCTGACACCCGGGCATAGACTGCGGACGGGTCATCGGAAGAACGGCCGGCGGCCACCCCGCGCAGCTTCCAATCCTCGTTGGTGCCGTAACTGGCCGAGGTGCTCCCCTCGAAGCGCTTGGTCGGCTTGACGGAAATGATGTTGATGACGCCGCCCATGGCGAAGCTGCCGTAGAGGGCGGCGGCCGGTCCCTTGAGGATCTCGATGCGCTGGATGTCCTCCAGGTTGAGCCGGTTCCAGTTCACGCTTCCGGTATCGGCCGTGTTGAGGGGAACGCCGTCGAGCAGGACAAGGGTGCGCCCCTGGTCATTGCCGAAGCCGCGCAGGGACACGGTGGAGGAAAAGCTGTTGGTGCCGCTGGTGCGTTCCTGGTGCACGCCAGAAATATAGGACAAGGCCTCGTCCACGGTCTGGACCGGCATTTCCTTGATCTGCTCCCGGGTGATGACCTCGACCCGACCGGGAAATTCTTTGGCAGGTTCCTCGGTACGCGTGGCCGTGACCACCATGTCTTCCATTTGAGTGGAAGAGGCATCCGCAGCTGCGGCGATGAAAACGAGCCGGTTTTGGATTGGCAGACACAACGCTGCCATAAAGAACATGACAACGAGTCGTTTCATACTCCCCCCTTGTCTTCCGTTAAAGAGTCACTCCATTTGTCAACTTCCCCTGAAATTGACAAAGTCCTCCGCATTTTTCAAAATTTTAACTACAAAAAAATAAATTTTACATATAAAATTACAAAAATAAGTCACTTTTAAATTTTTTATTCAATCTAATTTTAAGAAAAAAAATTTTTAGTACAGTACAAATCGTAGTTAGGATTGTATAATTTTGCATATAATCAAATATACAAGTTGTTAGCTATATATTTATATTTTAAAATTTAAAATTTACTGACACGAAAAAATTTTTTCTCGTGTCAGATACCGTATTTTAAATTCCTAAAAATAACAGTCACGGTTATTTTCTTTTGCGTGATTCAATATATTATATTTATTAGATTTTTTTGAGTCAATATCATTTTTTTAAAAAAGAAAATTTTTTTCTACTACATGAATTTACATTGACATTATTCAGTATATAACGTAAACTATATAACATTGGATTATTTTAAACTATTTTTCCATAACAACGCCCACCCCCACAGGAGTCTCCATGCCACATACGCAATCCGAACTGCTGGCCGCCATACTCCACGATGTCTCGCGCCAACCGGACCAGCCCATCCGGCGTGCGGTTGCCGGGGAGAGTCTCCTGGCCTTGCAGGCGGCCCGGGTCGGGCTCGCCTCAAGACCGTGTGCCGCACCGCAAACCGGCCGAGATCCCGTCCGACTGCCCGACCCTGGCACTTCGGCCCACGAGGTGGCCGACCGTTTGCGTGATCCGGACATTACGGACACTGACCAGATTTCCTGGGCCATAGCCGCCGTCAACGCCCTGCTTCCGCCACCACAGCAAATGTCCGTGTCCTTCGGCCAGGAAGTCATGGCCGCGCGCGGCGCCGGGAAAAATGTGGCCGTAGTCGGCCATTTCCCGTTCGTGGACGCGGTTCGCTCTGCCTTCGCCAACTTCTGGGTCCTCGAAAAACGTCCCCAACCCGGCGATCACCACGCCTCCATGGCCGCGACCCTTCTTCCCCAAGCCGATGTGGTGGCCATCACCGCCACCACCCTCCTCAACGGCAGTCTGGCCGGTCTCCTCGACCTCTGCCGCAAAGGCTCCCTGGTCATCCTGCTCGGACCGACCACCCCTTTTGCGCCCAGCTTGTTCGACTACGGCGTAACCGTTCTGGCCGGCTGCGATTGCGAAGATGCAACGGCCGCCCTTGACGGTGTGCGCCACGGCCGCCTGTTCCGCGACCTGCCCCAGGCCAAACAAGTCACCTGGGAAGCTCCGCACGGCGTCTGACCCATCCTGCCCGTCCCGCGCAACCGCGATCACACCCCCCGCGCTCCCTGCAAGCCTGATAACAACACAACTCACACGAATTCTGTCTCTTGCATGATAGTAAAAACTGCCTCCGCTCCAACACTATTCCAGGGAAATACACGGGATGACTGTCGCAGTGTTTGGGACGCCAGACTTGACACTGTTGGACCAATAGACAATACTTAAAAAAATTACAACAAAACACGCTTTATTTTCTTTCCGTGTTTTGTGATGCATTTTGACGCAGCAGTCCTGGAATTTACTTTTTCCGTGACCGTTGGATCATGCTATGAATGCCCATCCGCACGATACACCCCTCCGATTTCTCCAAGGCATCAGTGTGCCCAAGGAAATCCTGGACGAGTGGTCGCTCGAAGCGATGCCGGGAGCCTCGCCCAGGGAATCCATCGAGGCCCTGCGCGAAACAGCCCAGCGGCTGACGGCCATGCCCGCTTCAAGCGAAACATCCCGCGAAAAGCACTGGTGGATCGGCCCCATGGCCTCGGTGACGTGGCATGGCGTGATCCTCTTCCTGGCCCTGGTTGGCGGTCTGTTCGCCGTCAACCAGATGGACCCGCCGCTCATGGTCCTCGGCGAAATCTCCCTGGGCGGGTTGGCCGGTCCGGGCGGCATGGGCGGGGACGGCCAACAAAGCGGCGCCAGTCCGGCCCCGGCTGCCGAAGCCGCTTCCGGGCCGGTCGGCGAGCTTGCCCAGGAAGCCGAACCCGCAACGCTCCCCACGGAAGAAACTCCGCCTCCGCCCGAACCGGAAGCTGTCACCGAGGCCCCTGATCCGACGCCCGTGCTCGATACGGCCCTCCCCGAACCGGAAAAAATCCAGAAACCCGAGCCCGAGCCGCAACCGAAACCCAAACCGAAACCCAAGCCCAAACCGCACCCGGTCGCCGTTCGCAAGGCCGCACCGGCCCAGACCGCGGACCAGACCAAGCCGGCCGCGACGGCCATGGCCACGGGCACGGGAACGGGGCAGGGGATCGGCGGCGAGGGTCCTGGCAAGGGGCTCGGGCACGGCGATGGCCCGCCCGGGGTCGGCGGTGGCCCCGGTGGAGGAGGCGGCGGCAACCATATCGGCCAGTTCGGCCAAGGCGACGGCCCCCGTTTCCGGCACCGCAGCCTGCCGCGCTATCCCCTGGAAGCCAAACGCCTCAATCAGGAAGGGAATGTCTGCTTGTGCCTGACCATCGACGCCTCGGGCACCTTGCAGGATGTCAAGGTCGTGAGCCATAGCGGCATGGAATTCGTGGAAGAGGCCTTGCGCGCCATCCACGCCTCGACATTCTATCCCGCCTCGGTCAAAGGCCAACCGGTCCTCAGCCGGGCCTTGCTGACCATTCGCTTCAAACTCAGTTGATCGCCGCCCGTGTTGGGTTTCCTTGCCGCCCGTGCCACCATGGCCGGATGCGGTCGCCTCGTCCTGTGCTTCGAATCCGCCCACCCTTGACGAAATCCTGCCGCGAGACCAAACTGCCCAGGCTTGGGGCCGTTCAAGCAATCTGGAGAAACACATGAATCTGCGCGTGCTCGGCTGCTCCGGCTCGGACCTCCCCGGCCAACACCTCACCGCCTTTCTCGTGGAATCGAACATCCTCCTCGATGCCGGTTCGGTCACCTCGACCCTGGACCTGGCCGAGCAGGCCCGCATCGAACATATTTTCGTGACGCATCCGCATCTGGACCACATCAAGGATATATTGTTCCTAGCCGACAACCTCATCGAGTTTTTCGCCGCAAGCGCCCGCCCCCCCCTCCAGATCCACGGCCTGCCCGAAGTGCTCGACGCCATCGCCATCCATCTGCTCAACGACACCATCTGGCCCGATTTCACCGTCATTCCGGCCAATTCGCCCGTTCTGACCTATGCCCCCATGCAACCCGGCGTTCCGGTCACCATCGACGACATCACCGTGACCACCTGGCCCGTCAACCATGCCCAGGCCGCTTCGGGATACGTCCTGTGGCGCGAGGGCGGCGCCCAAAATCTGGCCTATACCGGCGATACCGGCGTGTGCGACGACTGGTGGCGCTTTTGCGACAGCCTCCCCTTCGCGCTTTCGCACCTCATCACCGAGGCCTCGTTCCCATCGGACATGGAAGAGCTGGCCGCGGTCTCCAAGCATCTGACCCCGCGGTTGCTGCGCGCCGAACTGGCCAAGTTGCGCGCCAAACCGGAAATCCTCATCTATCATATGAAGGCCCCGTTCGCCGGCCAGATTCAACAGGAGCTGGCATGCGAACTCGCCGGCCACAGCTACCGACTGCTGCGGGAGAAGGAATCCTTTGATCTCTGAACTGCCTGATTACGAGGCCTTCGAGGCCTATCTGGAGGGCCTTGGGCTCTTTCACATGGAGCTTGGTCCCCGGCGCATGCACGCGGCCCTGGCGGCGCTGTCCCTGACCACCCTGCCCCATCTGGCCGTCCAGGTCGTCGGCACCAACGGCAAAGGCTCGACCGGCGCTTTCCTGGCCGGTCTGCTCGCCGCCCACGGCCTCCCCACGGGCCTGTATCTCTCGCCGCATTTTCGCAGCGTGCGCGAGCGCATTCTTCTGGCCGGCAAAGCGCTCCCCGAAGCCGACTGGCTGGCCGCGGCCAACGCCGTGCTGGCCGCCACCTCCCCGGGCGGCGAAGCGGCACGCCTCACCTATTTCGAGCTGCTCACGGCCATGGCCGCCTGGATGTTCACCCGGCAAGGCGCCGAAGCCGCGGTTTACGAGGCCGGTCTCGGGGGGG
>JAWRKJ010000106.1:0-10333 GCA_040307025.1 Desulfovibrionaceae bacterium
GGCCGCGGCCGCCCGGTCCAAGGCCGCGGCCCACTGCGGCGACAGGACCAGCCCTTCCCGCCGGCCGTCCGGCAACCGGCGCAGCGCCCCGTGGCAACCCCAGATCTCGGCCGGGGCGGCCGGGCCCAAAAAACCTTCGATGGCCTCGATGGGCCGGCCGCTGACCACCACGGCCCGGCCGCTGCCCGCGCGCGGCAGCCGGGAGAGGATGTCGAGCAGGCCCGGATAGGGCACGGCCGCGTCCCGGTCAGGGGTCAACGGGGCCAGGGTGCCGTCATAGTCCAGAAGCAGCACACCTTCCCGCCGGCCGGACAGGACCGAGCCCAGCAGCGGATCGGCCAGCAACGCGGCCAGTCCCGGCAGATCGGTCATGGCGCGATGCTCCTCAGGCTCTCCATGGCGGCCAGCAGCAACGGCACCTCGCGCCGGCCGTCCTCCAGGGCCCGCAATATGGACCGCAAGCCCTGCTCCAGCACGAACACGTACAAGAGCACCCGGCGGGCCGTGTCGTCCGGCGGCAGGAAATCCGCCTCGCCCACGGTCTCCTGATAGGCGGCGATGCAGCTCTCGCACACGGCTTCGAGCCAGCGGGCCAGCCAGTCCGACAGCAGCTCGGACTCGGACGGGGCATGGGCCAGACGCACGGCCAGACCGCGCCGGGCCGCCACTGCCGTGGAGAGCAGCAGACTCGCCACATCGCGCAGAGGCGAACGCTTGATCCGCCGCTCGCCCAGGGGCAGCCGGACATCGCCGTCGAAATCGGTCAGCAACACCTCGTGGCCCGCACGCAGCACGTTTTCCAGCAGCAAATCCCCGTGGAGACGGATACGCGATCCACCCGGCGTCAGGGTCAGCAGCCGGGAAAAACGCTCCAACAGCACCCGCCTGGGCAGGGGCTTGAGCCCCGGATCGTCGCGCCGGGCTTCGTCCACGGCCAGGGCCACCCGGTGCACATGGTTGCGCATGGACTGGTAGATGGAGCGCAAATAGAGCTTGGTCACGGGTTCTGGCGTAAAATCCGGCTCCGTGGCCCCGGCCAGGGTCAGGTGCAATCGGCCGGTCAGACGGCCCAGGCTGCGGAAATACTCAAGGACGTATTCGCCGATCACCTCGCCCGGGATCTCGGGCCTGGGGGGCAACCCCGCGGCCACCACCTCGCCGAAAAACCGCTCCAAGACCTCCCGGGCAAAGACCTCGCCCGTTACGGCCCCGGCCACGTAGGTCGTGGCCACGGCCAGGGTCGTGGGCTGGGCATGGGACCGACGGTAGGTCAGGGCGGCGAGCACGCGCGGCACGGCGGAAAACCCGCGCCGGACCAACAGCTGGGGCAGCTCCAGATCCGGATTGACTCCTTCCTCGGGACGCAGGAACACCTTGAGGAAAACCGCGTTGTTCAGGGAAAAGGTGATGGACTGCGGATTGCGGGAGATCACGCGCACGTTGCCCGGACGTTCCAGAGCCAGCCGGTCGATCCGCCGGGCAAGGATTTCGCCGTGGAACACCCCGGCCCCGGCCCGTCGCCGCTTGCCCGAGACCATGAAGGCGACCAGGGCGGCCAGGGAACCCGAATCGAGCAGGCCGTTGACCAGGGCCTGCGCCCCGTCCGGACATGCAAGCCGGGCCAGCACCGCCTCGGGATTGACGTCCCGGTCCTCGGGACCGTGCTCCCGCAGCCGGGTGACGACCAGGAAATGATTGGCCGGATCGCCTTGCCGATCCTGGTTTTCGGCCAGGATCAGGCTGGCGGTGCCACTGGGGATTTCGAGCGGCAGTTCGTCGATCTGGGCGACCGCGCCAGCCGGGACGCGCGTCAGGCGCTCCACGACCCGGTCGAGGGATGGCGGCAGAACATGGCCACCGGGCTCGGACAGGACGTCCAAGTCACAGACCGCCCGGGCCTGGGCGCCAGCAAGCAGCAGACAGGCGTCCTCGGTCTCCCCGGTCTGGGGACCGTGGCCGTTTTCCAGCCGGAACCAGAAATAGCCGAAGGCACCCATGGTCAAAACGTACGGCTCGCGGCCGATGACCGGAAACCGGGTCTGGCCGAACACGTCCACGGGCGTGAACCCGGCCAGATCGGCCAGGTCGAGTTCCGTCACCTGGGCGTGGCGGGACAGGTTGATCACGGCCAGGAGGCGGTTTTCGCCGTCGCTGCGAAGCAGTGCCAAAACCTTGGGATTTTCCCCCCGCACAAAACGCATCCCCCCCCGGCCCAAGGCGGGCTCGGCCTTGTAGGCGGCGAGCAGGCGGCGCATCCACCACAGAAACGAGGACGCATTGTGTTCGAGCGTCTCCACGTTGACCAGTTCGTAGTGGTATTCCGGGTCGATGATGACGGGCAGGAACAAGGATTGGGGGTTGGCCTTGGAAAACCCGGCATTGCGGTCCGGACTCCACTGCATGGGCGTACGCACACCGTTGCGGTCGCCCAGGTGGTAGTTGTCGCCCATGCCGAGTTCATCGCCGTAGTAGAGGATCGGGGTTCCGGGAAAGGACAGGAGCAGGATGTAGATCAGCTCCATCTTGCGCCGGTTGTTTTGCATCAGCGGCGCCAGGCGGCGGCGGATGCCGAGATTGATGCGCGCCCGGGCGTCCCGGGCATAGGCCCGGTACATGGAGTCGCGCTCCTCGTCGCTGACCATCTCCAGGGTCAATTCGTCGTGGTTGCGCAAAAAAAGCGCCCACTGACAGGACTCCGGGATAGAGGGCGTCTGTTCCAGGATGTCGACGATGGGGTATCGGTCCTCGGCCCACAGCGACATGAAGATGCGGGGCATGATGGGGAAGTGGAAGGCCATGTGGCACTCGTCGCCGTCCCCGAAATAGGCCACCGCGTCCTCGGGCCACTGGTTGGCCTCGGCGAGCAGCATCCGGTCCGGAAAAGAGGCGTCCATGTGGGCCCTCAGTTCCTTGAGAAACGCGTGGGTCTCGGGCAGATTCTCGCAATTGGTGCCCCGGCGCTCGAAAAGATACGGCACGGCGTCCAGACGCAGGCCGTCCACGCCGAGCCCCAGCCAGAAATCCACCACCTTGAGCATGGCCCGGCGCACGGCCGGATTGTCGTAGTTGAGGTCGGGCTGGTTGGCGTAGAACCGGTGCCAGAAATAGGCCTTGGCCACCGGGTCCCAGGCCCAGTTGGACTGCTCGAAATCCTTGAAGATGATGCGCGCCTGGCGGTACTTGTCCGGCGCCTCGCTCCAAACGTAGAAATCGCGATGGGGCGAGCCGGGCTTGGCCCGCCTGGCCCGCTGGAACCAGGGATGCTGGTCCGAGGTGTGGTTGAGCACGAGTTCCGTGACCACGCGCAGGCCGCGTTTGTGGGCCTCGCGCAGGAACCGCCGGAAATCGGCCAGGGTGCCGTAGGCCGGGTGGATGCCGGTGTAATCGGCGATGTCGTAGCCGTCGTCGCGCAGGGGCGAGGGGTAAAACGGTTGCAGCCACAACGCGCCCACGCCCAGCCGCTCCAGATAGTCCAGCCGGTCGATGAGGCCCCGGAAATCCCCCACGCCGTCCCCGTCGCCGTCAGCGAAGGAACGGACGTGCAACTCATAAATAATTGTTTCTTTATACCACATGATCCGGTCGTGTGACAGGGTTGTCCCCGGCCGACCCGCGCACGGACGTGCGGGCAGGGCGCCGGGAGCGCCCTCCCCGGGCCTGCACGACCGCCAATGGCCCGGTGCGGGAGACGTTGCGTGAAAGCGGCGATCAGTCCATGGTCGTCAGAAGCCGCGCTCGGGCAGCCGGTGTCCAAACGAGACCCCGAGGCGATTATCTAAAAGTATGCCATCCTTGCCGCGGTGGCCATGAGATTGTGGAGGAAAAATTCTCATGCCCAAAACCATCATGACGGCCATAAGCGAGATGGTGCGGGCCTCGGCCAAGCCGGCCAAGGCCCTGGCCAAGGAAATCGGCAAGCCCTATTCCTCGTTCATGCGCGAACTGAGCCAGGCCGACCGGGGGGCCAAATTCGGCGTGGAAACGTTGCTCCCCCTCATGCAGGCCTGCGATTCCATCCTGCCCCTGCGCTTTCTCGCCGCCCACATGGACTGCCGGGTGGTCTCCCTGCGCGAAGTCACCCCGGACAAGGACAGCCTGCACGAGGAACTCCTCGACTCCTACGAAGCCCTGTCCCAATACCACCGGGCCATCCGGGACAAAGCCCCCCTGGAACGGGTGGCCGAGCTGCGCGAAGTGGTGCTGCGGCAAGTCCAGGAGGATTTCGTGGCCTATGCCCGCAACGACGGGACGGACGCATCCTGAAGCGGCGGCGCCTCAGGACCTCTCGCGGCCCGTCCCGGCACCAGCGGCCAGGCCGGCCAAGTGCCGCCGGGCCAGCCGCACCAGGGCGATGGAATCGGCGAACTGGCGGGATTCCTTTTCCCGGGTGTGGTTATCGCGCTTGCGGTCGCTTTCGTGGATGCGCACATGGGCCAGTACCTTGGCCACATGGGTGAACCGGGCCCCGCCCATGGCGAAACGCAGGTACAGTTCGTGGTCCTGGGAAACCCAATCCGGGTCGTAGCCGCCAAAGCGGTCGTGAAGCTCCCGCTTGTAGAGCTTGCAGATGCCGCACAGGTACCAGCGGCAAAATGCGGCCTCGAACGTGTAGTCCGGCAGGGCGAACCGGCGCAGGATGCGGCCGGCGTCGTCCACGACGTGCATGTCGGCGTAGGCGAAATCAGCCCCGGTTTCGGCCAGGGCCCGGCTCAGATCGGACACCATGGTGGGCAGCAGCAGGTCGTCCGAGGCGAGAAACGTGCAAAGCCGCCCGGTGGCCGCCCCAAAACCCGTGTTGAGCGCGGCGCTGAGGCCCTGGTTGGTCCCATGGCGCAGGAGCACCAGGCGCCGGCCCGCGGCCGGATAGCGGGCGTGCCAAGTGCGCTCGACCGTGTCCGTGGCGGCGTCGTAGTTGGCCGCGAACGAGGTCCGCTCACCGGCCACGGCCGCCTGGTAGGCGTCGAGCACGGCCCGGGTTTCGTCGGGCGAGCCGTCGTCCACCACCACGATCTCCAGGTCCGGGTAGTCCTGGAACCAGAGGCTGTCGAGGCACACGGGCAGATAGCGCGCCTGGTTATAGGTGGGAACGACGATGGAAACCGTGTCCATGACACCTCCGAAAAAGGGTTGACGTCCGCCTGGGGCCACCGCCCGGTGCGAACCGGGCAGGGATCTTCCTCCCGAGCATTCCCCATCGCCAAGATATGGTCAACACCTTGAAACAACAATGGATATGCATATCGGCCGGAACAGGGGCTCACGCTTCCCCGCCGTCCTGCCCCGCGCTGACAAGCCCCTTGCCACCACGCACCGCACCCGCTAGTTTCTTTTCCCTGCAATGGGGGACGGTACGATCGTATGCACTGTGGTCTTGATTGGTCCGAACCGTGTTCTCTCCCGCCAGTGCCTTCCCTCGGTTTCGGGGGAGAATTCCGCCAGGCGGACGCCGAAAAGACTTACCGGACCGAACGTCTCGGCGAATCCCTGCGACTGCTCCGGCTGGTCTTCCGGTATGCCGCCCTCGCCAATATCCTCTTTATTTTCAACGATTGGCGTTTTTTCGGGCAACCCCATTTTCCCGTGGCCATAAGCGCCCGGGGAGTTCTCATCCTGGCCTCCCTGGCCGGCCTGGCCCTGCTCCCCAAAATCCGCTCCTTTGCGGGGATGCAGAAGCTCGGCGCCGGGTGGAGCCTGCCGGCCATCGCGGCCAGCACCGCCCTGGTCAGCCCCCATACCGATGTCGCCCTGTTCATCACCTACATGCTGCCCATCGTTTTCTATCTGGCCCTGCCCCTGTCCTTTACCTGGACCGTGGTGGCAGGTGCGGGATGCAGCATCGCCACCCTGGCCGCCTACATGGCCCCAGTCCCCTGGTCGGGCACCAGCTATGGCCTGATCCTGGCCATGGCCACCAGCAACACGGTCCTTGCCCTGGTGCTCGCCCGGGCCAATCGGCTCCAACGCCTGGAGTGGGCCGCCCACCGGGCCGTTACCGCCGCCAACCAGGAGCTGACCGAACATCGCCGCATGTTGCAGACCCTGTTGCGAGCCGTGCCCGCCCCTCTCCTGATCACGACCCGGGAAGGCGACCGGCTTATCCAGGCCAACGACGCCGCCCGGACCTATTTCGGCCCCGACGCCCAGGGGGACACCTTCCGCATCCGGGAATACATCGACAGCGCGGGTGCCCGGAAAATGCTCCCTACGCCGCCGCAGGAGGGCCGGATCACCGAAGCAGAAGCCCGGCTGCGCCTGGCCGACGGCCGGTTCCGGGACGTGCTGCTCGTCACCACCCAAACCATGGCCAACGGCCTGGAAGCCGTCCTGACGATCATCGTGGACATCACCCGGCGCAAGGAGCTCGAAGCCCATCTGCGCGAACTGGCCACCACCGATCCTCTGACCGGCCTCGCCAACCGCACCCTGTTTTGCGCCAGGGCTGCGGACGAAATCCGCCGGGCCAAACGCCACGGCCGGCCCTTGGCCGTCATCATGCTCGACATCGACTACTTCAAGCACCTCAATGACACCCACGGCCACCACGCCGGAGACGCGGCCCTCAAGGCCTTTGCCGACCTGAGCCGGGCCATGGTGCGCGCCCAGGATGTCGTGGCCCGAATCGGCGGCGAGGAATTCGCCCTGCTTTTGCCGGAAACCGACCGGGCCGGAGCCCTGGGGCTGGCCGACCGGCTGCGCCAAGCCGTGGCCGGGTTGCGGCTGGGTTACGGCGATACGACCATGACCATCAGCCTTGGCGTCTCGAACATCCGGCCCGGGGAGAAGACGGTGGATGCCGCCCTGCACAGGGCCGACCAGGCCCTGTACCGGGCCAAGGCCGCCGGTCGCAACCAGGTCATGGACGACGCCGGTCCGACCTGTCCCGCCTCCCTCGCCCGGGATGCGGCCAATTCGTAGCTCCCGGCACGGGACGCCCCCGGCCGGGCCGTGTTCTCCTTGCCGCCGGGCCGTAAATCTGGGAGAGTGGCAAACATCGGGGCTTGTTGACGGCCGACGTCTCCTGTCACGTCCGTTGCCGGAGGCGCACTTCGGAATTGCTCTCCAAGCCGGCCATTGTCATGATAACGAGGCGGCGGTCCTGTGCAATGAAGGGGGGAACCACTATGGCAACCCGGCCCGGAACCAGACACGCCTGGCAGTGCGCGCTCCAGGCGGCGAACGACCACAGCGCCGGTCTGGAGGCCTCTTCCCGCGATCCGCACCCCGGTGGCGGCCCGGACTCCCGCCGTGTCCTGGCCCTGCTTTCCCACCGCCACGGCCCGGGCTTTCCCGTCCTCGCGGTCAGCGCCGACATCCAGACCCTGACCGGTTTCCCGCCCCAGGCCTTCACCCAGGCGCCACGATTCTGGGTGGACCGCATCCACCCCGACGACCTGCCGCCGGTGCTCTCCCGCCTCACCACGTTGGATGCCCAATCCGGCGCGACCCTCGACTACCGGTTCCTGACCGCGGACAACGACTGGCGCCGCCTGCGCGAGGAAATCCGCCTGATCGAGGCCGTCGGCGACAGCGAAGCCACCATCCTCGGCTCCGTCTCCGGCCCGGCCGACAATCGGCCAACGCCCCTGCCCGACCGCAGTCTGGGCAACGGCCGGCCGGGTCGACTGTCCGCGGACCTGGCCTCCCTGCTCGACTGGGAACATATCCAGGCCATGATGCACGATTTCCAGAAGCTGACCGGGGCCGTGTTCGCCCTGCTCGACACCCACGGGACCGTACTCGTGGCCTCGGGCTGGCGCGACATCTGCACCCGCTTCCATCGGACCCATCCAGAATCGGCCCGGGCCTGCACCCAAAGCGACCTCTATCTGAGCGGCAACGTCCGCGAGGGCGAATACGCCACCTACAAATGTCAAAACGGCCTGTGGGACGTGGTGACGCCCCTGTGCGTGGGTGGCAGGCACCTGGGCAACATCTACACCGGCCAGTTCTTCTACGACGACGAGGTCGTGGACACCGAGGCCTTCGCCTGCCAGGCCGATCGTCTCGGCTACGACCGGCAGGCCTACCTGAACGCCCTGGCCGAAGTTCCCCGCATTCCCCGCAGCCGGATTCCGGTCCTTATGGCATTCCTGGTCAAGCTCACGGTCTTCATCGCCGAGCAGGGGGCCAGAAACCTGCGCCTGGGCCGGCTCGTGGCCACCTCGCGCCGGATGACCACGGCCCTGCGGGAAAGCGAACGCCATTTCCGTCAATTGGTCACCCGGGCCCCGGTGCCCATTGCCCTGTTCGACGCCGCCGGCGAGACCCAAATTTTAAACGACCGCTTTGTCTCCACCTTCGGCCATACCCGCGGCACGCTGCCCCGATTGGAGGACTGGTGGCAAATGGCCTTTCCCGAGCCCCAAAGCCGCCAGGCGGCCCAGGAGGCCTGGCGACGGGCCATGAACCGCAGTGGGCACTCCGTCGCCCCGGCCCTGGAACAGGAGATCATGGGTGCCAACGGCACGGTGAGGGTGGTCGAGACCGTGTGCTCGCGCATTGGCGACCGGGCCATTGCGCTTTTTACCGACATCACCGAGCGCAAGCGCTCCGAGGCGATCCTGCAGGCCAGTGAGGAGCGGCTGCAAAACCTCTATTCCCTGTCACCGGTGGGCATTTTCCTGTGCACCCCGGACGGCCGCTACTTGAGCGCCAACCAGGCCCTGGCCGACCTCCTCGGCTATGCCACGGCCGAGGACCTCGTGCGCGCGGTCGATTCCCTGCCCGAACGGACCTTCCACGACCCCAGTGAATGGCACGATATCACCGACACCCTGAAAACCCGGGGAAAGTTCGTCAACCGGCTCGTCAAGCGCCACAAAAAAGACGGCACTCCCATCTGGGTTCTCATGAACATGCGGGCCGTGCGCGCCCCGGACGGCTCCCTGTCCCACTTCGAAGGCTTTACCCTGGACATCACCGAGCGTCTGCTCGCGGCCCGGGCCCTGGCCGAAAACGAGGAACGCCTGCGCACGCTCATCAACGCCATGCCGGATATCGTCTACTTCAAGGACGGACAGGGCCGCTGGCTCGAAGCCAATACCTTCACCCAGCGACTTTTCCAGCTCGGCCCGGCCGACTACCTCCAGCGCACCGACCGCGAGCTGGCCGGGCTGCGGCCGAATTTCCGTGGCACCTTCATCGAAAGCGCCATCTCCGACGACCTGGCCTGGCACTCCGCGCGGATGTACCGGGGCGAGCAGGCCATCCTGGACCGCGACAACACCCCGCGCATGTTCGACCTCATCAAGGTGCCGCTGTTCCGGGACGACGGTTCGCGCCGGGGCATCGTCACCGTGGGCCGCGATATCACCAAACAACGCGAAACCAGCGCCGCCCTGGCCAAGTTCAACCGCAAGCTCGAATCCCTGGTGACCGAGCGCACCGCCGAGCTGGAGGAAAAAGCGGCCGAACTGGAGCAGGCCAATGCCCGCCTGCTCGAACTCGACGCACTCAAATCCTCCTTCGTCTCGTCCGTGTCCCACGAGGTGCGCACGCCCCTGACCTCCATTCTCGGCTTCACCCGACTCATCGAGCGCGATTTCCAAAAGCACTACCTCCCGCTCGGCCAGGACAACCGGACCCTCGCCGCCAAGGGCAACCGTATCATGGCCAACCTGCGCGTCATCGACCGCGAAGGCGACCGGCTCAAACGTCTCATCAACGATTTCCTGGACCTGGCCAAGATAGAATACGGCTCCCTGCGCTGGCAGGACAGCTGGGTCGGGATGGCGGAGTTGTGCGCCCAGGTGGCGGACGCGGTGCAGGGCATGTTTTCCGAACGGCCCGAACTGGCCTTCGCCCTCGACCTGGAGCCCGACCTGCCGCCGGTCTGGATCGATCCGGACCGCCTCCAGCAGGTGCTTTTCAACCTCGTGGGCAACGCGGTGAAGTTCACCCCGGCCGGCAGCGTCACACTCCGCGTCTTCAAGGAATCGGCCAACAATCTGCACCTGGCGGTCAGCGACACCGGCATCGGCATCGAAGCCCAGGACCTCGAACGGATTTTCGAAAAATTCCACCAGGTCCAGCAAAGTCCGGCCACGGTGGACCAGCCCCGGGGCACCGGGCTCGGACTCACCATCTGCCGCCAGATCGTCCAGCACTACGGCGGCACCATCTGGGCCGAAAGCGAACCCGGCCACGGCAGCACCTTCCGGATCTCCCTGCCCCTCGGCGGTGACGCCGGCTAAGGGCGCTGCGGAACGCCTCCGGCGGCCAAGGGGCGCGGCCCTTTGGAACCCCGAAGAATGGGATGGCTGTCATGTGGGACTTCGGGAGAACGGGTTGTCACCGGACGGTGCGAAAGGACCAAAAGCAAGCGGCCCGGCAC
>JAWRKJ010000107.1:0-4411 GCA_040307025.1 Desulfovibrionaceae bacterium
CTCGGCCACGGGACGCCTCCGCTACCCCGAAGGAGCGCACCATGTCCCTGTCGTTGTCCGCCAAGCGCACCATCACCCTGGTGACCATGGATGTGTTGATCCTGGCCGAACTGACCTATGCCTTTTGGCGCTGCGTCAATACCACGGCCGATTTTTCGGAAACCTTCCTGTCCTGTTACGTGCCGCTGTTTGTCCCCACCATTGTCGTCTCCTTCATCATCCTGCGGCGTATCAAGCGCCGGGAGGCAGCCTTGATGGAGGCCCTGGACGAATCCTCCGCGTTTGAGTAGGGGCTGATCATGGAAAAGCTGCTCCATCGCCTGTCGGTACTGCTCCTGGCGCTGTTTGTATTCGGCGTGGCGGACATCGTGCTCTATCTCGTTTTCGATGCCCGGGGCGAGATGTTGCGCGCTCTGCCTGGCCGGCAGTACGAAGTGGTGGGCAAGCTTCCCGAATCCGTGCAGAACATCAATATCCTGCCCCGCAGCGACGATACGATGCAGGAAGACCAGCGCATCGCCCTGCTCAACGACAAGGTGCTGGCCCAGCAGGCCGACGCACCGGGCTTTTCGCTCCGGTTTCTGGAATTACGCGGCCGGATTTGGCGGGCCGAGCTGACAATCGGGCCGGACGTGGCGCTCGGGCCCCATAAGCTCAAAGTTTTTCCCCGGGAGACCTTGCGTTCGGACGCGCCGCCCGCGGAGCCTTCGGTCGTGGACGTCACGGTCTATGCGGATGCCGCGGCCATGCATCGCAGCCACCTGTCCGTGTGCGAGCGTTACCTGGGTTTCGGTCCCTGGTGGCTGGTGACAGGGGTGGCGATTCTGGCCGGGTTCGTATTGTGGCGCCAGTTCACCCTGTCCGGCGAGACGGATGCCGCCTTGCAGGCCAGCGGCCTGGGCCCTATCTACAAACTGGCCCGCGACAAGGACCATTGGGAGCTGCTTTTTGGGTTGGGCCGCCGCCACGGCGTCCGCGAAGGCGAGGTGTTGGCCTTGCTCGACCAGAAAAGGACCCGGGTCGGGTCGGTCACGGCCTTGCGGGTGGGCGAGGAGTCGTCCCAGGCGCGCTTGGGGCTCGATGCCACGATCTCGCCGTTTTATCTGGTGGCCAAGCTGCCGCCGCAGCCCTCGGTCGCGCCTGCCGGGACAAGCCCGCCCCCTCCCGAGGCTGCGTAGCTCGGGGCTTGGCGGGCAACGACCCGCCGCCAGCGCCACTTGATCCATCCATTGCTGGCAAGCTGTTCCTCTTGCCTCCCCGCTATGAACCATATATGGAATGATTCTTGTGGCTTGACAGATGTTAATCCGGGAGCATGGATCATGGCGCGGTGTCCAGGCCCTGGTTCATGATGTCGATGGAACGCGCATAGCTGAAGATCCGATTGCGTTTTTGTTGTGTCAACTCCCGGACGATCCCGAGCGCGACGAGATGCGCCAGGCTCTTGTTGACGGTGGCCGGGGTGATACCCGTGTGCCCTGCCAGAAATCCCGCCGTGGCGATGGGGTGTTGCAACAGCGCCTTGTGAACCGCCAGCGTGGAAGGAGCCGCCCGGCCCAGACGTTCTATTTTTTCCCGATCCTCACCCGCCAGGCGCAGCATTTGTTGGGCCGTGTCCACCGCCTGGGTGGCGGTGACGATGACCGCTTCGGCGAAGAAATCCAGCCAGGCTTCCCAGTCGCCGGTGAGACGCACGGTACCCAGCATCTCGTAGTAATACTGGCGATGCGTTTTGAAGTAGAGGCTCAGATAGAGCATCGGCTCCCGGAGGACCTTCTGTTCGCATAAGAGCAAGGTGATCAGCAGGCGGCCGAGCCGGCCGTTGCCGTCGAGAAACGGATGGATGGTCTCGAACTGGACATGGGCCAAGGCCGCCTTGAGCAGCGCGGGGGTGGACTCGGGCGTATCATGCAGGAACAGTTCGAGATCCCCGAGACACTCCAGGACCTTGTGCGGCGGAGGTGGCAAAAAGGCCGCGTTGCCCGGCCGCGTGCCGCCGATCCAGTTCTGGCTGCGCCGGAACTCTCCCGGCGTCTGGTTGCCGCCGCGCCCCTGGCGCAGCAACACGGCGTGGATTTCCTTAAGCAGCCGCAGTGACAGGGGGAACCCTTCCTCAAGCCGGCGCAGACCATGGTCGAGGGCGGCCACGTAGTTGCTGACTTCCCGCACGTCATCCAGCGGCACGCCGGGTTCCTGGTCCAGTTCGAACAAAAGCAGGTCCGAGAGCGACGACTGCGTGCCCTCGATCATGGAGGAGAGCACTGCTTCCTTGCGCACGTACATGTACAGAAAGATGGCGGTGTCCGGCAGCAGCGCGGAGACGCTGTCCAACCGGCCAAGGGCCAGCAAGGCCTGGTCGAATTTACCGCGTAACCCCGGCGTCCAGTCGATGGGCGGACGGGGCGGCAGGGGGGCGGGGATGAAAGCCCGCACCGCCTCGCCGGCGGTCGTCACTGTCTCGTAAGTTCCCTGGAGTTCCCGTTTCATACTTGCTGCTGCCCTTGCATCCTCAATTAACATTCAGGCTTATTTTAGTCTTTGGCACTATCCTAAAGCAAGTCTTTTCGGGCAGGGTTCTCATCGTGAACGCGATACCCCATCGCTCTGTAGCCGTGTTGGCGTTTGTTCCACATTCTGGCGAGTTGAGGTTG
Organism: Desulfovibrionaceae bacterium; assembly: GCA_040307025.1. Classification (GTDB taxonomy): domain Bacteria; phylum Desulfobacterota; class Desulfovibrionia; order Desulfovibrionales; family Desulfovibrionaceae; genus Solidesulfovibrio. The sequence goes on from JAWRKJ010000107.1 coordinate 2,652, forward strand.
ATCGATCTCGGCATAATCGTAGATTCGCACATCCTGCTTGTCGGCGTGCTCGCGGTGCAGACGGCCTGCGTATTGCTGCAATGTCCCTTTCCACGAAATCGGCATGGCCAGAACCATGGTGTCAAGCGGCGGATGATCGAAGCCCTCGCCGATCAGGCGGCCGGTTGCGAGTAGTACCCTTGGTGCCGACTCATCCAGCGCATTCAGTTCTGCGAACACCGCCGTTCGCTGCTTTTTCGACAAACGGCCATGCAGGACAAAACAGTTCTTGACCTCATCCCCAAACGCCTCCTGCAACAGCGGCAGATGATCTGTCCGCTCGGTAAGCACCAGCACCTTTCGCCCTTCCCTGTAGGCCGTCAGCACATCCTCTGCGATATGCCGGTTGCGGGTCGCATCGTTGGCGAGGATGCGGAACACATCCTGAATCGGTGAATCCGGCGGAATCTCGGGCGCAGGTAGCACCTTCGGCCAGACCTCCAGTAGCGCCGGAGCGGTTTCCGGTCTGGCGGCACTGTGACGGATCGGCCCGCACTGCATGAAGATGATCGGTTGATGACCGTCGCGACGGATCGGTGTGGCGGTCAGACCTACCACAAATTTTGCTTTGGCCTGCTTGAGAATAGCCTCGAAGGAAAAGGCTGACAGGTGATGGCATTCGTCGATGATGATCTGCCCGTATTGGTCGAGAAGTTCTCCTAAATCTTCCCGTCGTGACAGTGACTGCATGACAGCGATGTCAATTTTTCCGGAAGGTTTCTTCTTGCCGCCACCAATGACCCCCAAGCTTCCTTTTTTGAAATCAAGAAATCCGGCCAATCGCTCCTGCCATTGGCACATCAGTTCGGTACGGTGCACCAGCACCAGCGTGCTCACCTTGCGTCGTGCAATCAGGGCGGCTGCGGTAACGGTCTTGCCGAAGGCCGTCGGGGCACAAAGCACGCCGACCTCGTGTTTAAGCATCTCCCGCACCGTTGCCTTCTGGTCCTTGCGCAAGGTACCGATGAATTTGGTTGGTACTTTCCGTCCGGCCAAGCGCTCGTCCTGTAGCTTCGGACGGATGTCGTTCTCCTGCAACAAGTCGAGAACCGCATCGAGGCAGCCGCGCGGCAAGCCGATATGCTGGGGATAGTTCTCGGCGCAGCCGATGATGCGCGACTTGTTCCACACCGACAGGCGCATGGCCTGGGCCTTGTAGAATTCCGGGTTCTGGAAGGCGGCGAGCCGGATCAAGCGGTTAGCCAACGTCTGCGGCAGGTCGGCCTTGCCAATGAAAATCTGGTTGGCCAGCACCATGGCCAGAGAATCCGGCAGTGGACCGGCAACCCGGGTACGTGCAAGTGATGGTCGCTGCCATGGCTTGCTGTCCTCTTCCTCGGTGGCAAAGGCCACATCCAGGGGGTGACGGCCGCCGCTGGCCCGCAGAATGGCATCTTCCAGGTCCCGGCAGGACATGGAACGGATGGAAGCCAGAAAGGCCCACTGATCGGGATAGGGTTGCAAGTGTTCATCGACGAACACACTGCGTCCCAGTTTCCTCGGCTGCTTCTGCAAGGGCAGCGCGATCAGGTTGCCGAGACCGCCCTTGGGCAGGGTGTCCTGGTTGGGAAACAGGCGGTCGTAGCTGGCAAGGGACAACTGCCGGGTACGGTCACAAGTATGGCTGACCAGCGCGGCCCCGAGCTGCCGGGCTTCACGGGCCGGAACCGGCTCGGCGAAGAATATCCAGGTATGCGCGCCATTGCCGGATCGGGAAATTT
>JAWRKJ010000108.1:0-2819 GCA_040307025.1 Desulfovibrionaceae bacterium
AACGCGCTGTGGGTGACTCCGGCCTCGAAGTCCACCAGATCGTAGAGGTAGGGCCGGGTATCGGCGGCATGGGCGGCCAGGGTCTTGCGGGCCCAGTCGGGCAGGGCGGCGAAACTGTCATAGGCCGGTTCGTAGTGGCAGAAATTATCGGCCAGTTCCCGGCGCACGACGCATTCTTCCAAAAACGCGTCGGCTCCGGCCGGGGCCTGCCCCCGGGCCGCGAGCACGGCCAGGGCCGCCCGCTGGGGAGCAAGCTGGCCGTAGTGGAAATAGGGCGACAGCTCCGAGGTGGCCGCGACCGTGGGATCGTTGCGGCGCGCGGCATAGATGGGCAGGCGTTCGCGCACGAAGCGCTCCAGGGCCTTCTGGGCGGCGGTGGCGCCGGGGGGGGGCTCGGTCAGGGGCGGCACCGTGGCATCGGCCCGGATGGCGGCGCGGGCCGCACCCCAGTCCACCGGCGGACAGCAGGTCAGATTGGCAGTCGGCCAGACAGGCAGGTCCGGAAAGGGCTCCAGGAATTTCGACAGCTGTTTGTGGATCTTGGGCCGGAACGTGGCGGCGGCGTATTCCCGGCGTGGGGAGGCGACGAAACACGGCACCACGTTGTGGGTGTCCACCTCGAACAAGGGACAGGGGTTCGCCGCGAGTACGGCCTGTTTCCAGGTCTGCTTGACGCGCAGGGGGTCGAAATCCGTGACGCAGCAGCCGGCTTCGATGGCGGCCAGAAAGTCCGGCAGCAGGCAGGACGGATTGCCGATCAGGAGGATGAGAGGAATGCCGTGGTCCCGCAACGCGGCTTCGGTCTCGACCAGACCGTCCAGCATGAAGGCATACTGGCGCCACGTGGCGCCGGGATAGGTCGGGGACAGGCAGAAGACGACCAAAAGCGGGGCACCGGATTCCCGGGCCTGTTCGGCGGCCCACAGCAGGGCCCAGTTGTCGCTTGCGCGCTGGTCGCGGCTTTGCCAATAGACCACCGGCCCCGTACGCGGGGCGGCGTTGGACAGGGCGCGGACACGGGCAGGATGGACCAGCATGATGCCCTTGTAGGCGGTCGGGCGGTTTGTGGCAAGGCGCGGGCTTGATTCCCGGGGGCTTTTTGCGCCGCCAGGGCTTAACCCTGCTTTTTGACCGCCTCCCACAGGCCGTTTTTCGCGTCCATGTCCTGCTCGTCGAGCTTGAGGCCGCGTTCCTGGGCCAGTTTTTCCATGGCCTTGTACCGGGAAAGAAACTTGTTGTTGGCCATGTCCAGACAGGTGTTGGCCTTGAGCCCCAGGCGGCGACCGTATTCAGCGAGGCAGAACAGGTAGTCGCCGAATTCCTCGGCCATGGCTTGTTCGTCGCCGGAGGCCACGGCGGCCTCGAATTCGGCCCGCTCGTGCAGCAGGCTTTGGCGCATGGACGCGTCGTCGGGCCAGGTGAAGCCGGACCGGGCCGCCTTGGAATGGATGCGGTAGGCCTTGAGCAGCGGCGGCAGTCCCTTGGGCAGGCTCGCGAACAAGCCTTCCTCCTTGGGTTTTTCGGCCCGCTTGATGCGCTCCCAGTTGCGCAGCAACTCCTCGCGGCTGCCCACCTTGAGATCGTCGAACACGTGGGGATGGCGGCGGATCATCTTGGCCGCCGCGGTCTCCAGGGCGTCGGCCAGGGTGAAGGCGCCGCGCCGGGCCGACAGGGTGGACACGAAAAGCAGCAGGAACATGACGTCGCCCAGTTCCTCGGCCGTGCCGGCGGTGTCGTCCGAGCGGATGCAGTCCACCAGTTCGAAGGCTTCCTCGATGATGTAGTCGCACAGGGTTTGCGGGGTTTGCGTTTTGTCCCAGGGACAGCCTTCGGGCGAAAGCAGGGTGTTGAGGACTTCCTGGAGATGGTCCAGGGCGGCGGCGTTGGAAGCGGCGTCATTCATGTTTTTTCTCGGAGTCGGCGGCGGGCTGGGGCGCGGTTTTTCCGGTCGCGGCGGCCTTGGCGTCGGCGGTTTTGGCGGCGGAGGACGTCGCGGCCGGGGCGGCTTTTTTCGCCTCTGGCTTGGACGGTTCCGTCTGCTTGGCGTTGGGGGCGGCCTTGGCCGACGCGGCGGTCGGCTTGGCCGTCTCGTGATGCGGCTGGTCGGTCGGCTTCGGTTCCAGCTCGGGCCGTGGCACCTCGTCGGTTTTCTTTTCGGTTTCGGCCTTGTCCGGCGCCGGGGCTTTTTTATCGGGCGCGGCGGCCTTTTTCGACTCGGCCTTTTTCTCGACCAGGGGCTTGACGGCCTCCAGGGCGTCCTTTTTCCCGAAGGAACGCAGCTTTTCGTGAATATCAGGAGGAATATAGGCGACGAGTTTGAGGCTGACCTTTTCCAGCACCGGCACCAGGGTCGAGCCTTTCAGAAAATCCGGATGGGGCGCGGCCAGGTGGATAAGGAACAGGACCACGGCCGTAAGGATCACGCCCTTGGCCAGACCGAAGCAGCCGCCGAAGAACCGGTCCGCCCACTGGGTCATGGTCACCTTGACGATGCCGGACACGGCCAGGGCCAGGAACCAGACCGCGATCAGGGCCACGGTGAAAATGAGCAGGTAGGCGGCTGTGCCGGCGTAGTTGCCGGAGATGTAGGCGGTGAGCTTGGGGGCCAGGGCCCGGTGGTAGGTGCCGGCGCAGTAGAATCCGGTGATGATGGCGGCCAGCGACCCCACTTCCTTGACCAGCCCCCGCATGTAGCCCCGGAAGCTGAAAAAGAGCCAGATGATGCCCAGGGTCAGGTCGGCGATATTGAGGGTCGGCATGGACGATCGGGGTGTTGTGGTTCCCGCGTGTTCGCGACGGATGGCCCGGCTCTTATCAGA
>JAWRKJ010000109.1:0-5835 GCA_040307025.1 Desulfovibrionaceae bacterium
CCCCCCCCCCCCCCCCCCCCCCCCCCCCCTCTTCCTCCTTCTCCCCTACCGCGCCGCCACGGCCCCGTGCTCGAAGTCGTCCAGCTCCCGGCGCAGTTCGGCGCAGCGGCGCACGGTGTATTCCTGGCCCAGGCGCAACCGGCACACGGCCCGGGGCAGGGAAAGTACCAGATGGACGGTGCACTGGCCGGGATAGCGGCGCAAAATATCGGCCAAGGGATCGAGGACCAGGGGATGGTCCTCGGGACAGGCCAGCATGACCTCCACGGGCTCGTCGCTCCCACTTATGACCTTGGACAGGGGCTCGATGCGCAGGGCCTGGAGCTTGATGAGCTTTTTGCCCTCGCCCTCGGTTTGCTCGCTGGCACCGACCTTGGCGGTGACGGACAGGGGGATGTCGGCTTCGAGGTGCTCGCGGTTGGCGGCGTAGACATCGGAGAAGACCACCACCTCGGCCTCGCCGCCCAGATGGTCCTCCAGCTTGCAAAAGGCCATCTTCTGGCCCTTTTTGGTGAGGATTTCCTTGGTGGAGACGCAGATGCAGGCCACCTTGACCTCGACGCCGGGTTCGAGGCCGCCGCATTGGGCCAGGGTGGTCGCGCGCATGGCCCGCAGGTCGCGTTCGTAGGCCAGGAGCGGATGGCTCGTCAGATAGAAGCCGAGGGCCTCTTTCTCGTGGGCCATCATCTCCTCGTGGAGCCATTCGGGCAGGCTCGCCTCCGGGCAGTTGAGCCCAAGGCCCGTGGTCGGCTTGGGCTTTTCGGGCATAAGCGCCATGAGCGACAACCGACCGTCGTTTTTATCGGCCGCGCGTTTCTGCCCCAGGGCCACGGCCTGGTCCAGGCCGGCCATGAGCCCGGCCCGGGAGCAACCGAAACCGTCGCAGGCCCCGCATTTGATAAGAAATTCGATGACGCGCTTGGTGAGCTTGCGCATGTTCACGCGGCTCGTGAAATCCACCAGGGACGTGAAGGGGCCGTTTGCCTCGCGCTCGGCCACGATTTCGAGCACGGCGTCGCGGCCGACGTTTTTGACGGCGGCCAGGCCGTAGAGAATCTTGTTGTCCTTGACGGAAAAGTGCGGATGGCCGGCGTTGATGTCCGGGGGCAGGAGCGTGAGATCGTTGTCGCGGCAGGAGGCGATGTACTGGAGCAGCTTGTCCTGGTTTTCCATGTCCGACGTCATGAGCGCGGCCATGAACGCCACCGGATAATGGGCCTTGAGAAAGGCCGTCTGGTAGGAAATCTGGGCATAGGCCGCGCTATGGGACTTGTTGAAGCCGTACTCCGCGAACTTCTCCATCAAGTCGAAAATTTCGTTGGCCTTTTTCTCGTCGATCTTGTTTTCCGCGCAGCCCGCCACGAAAATGCCGCGCTGCTTGGCCATCTCCTCGGCGTTTTTCTTGCCCATGGCCCGGCGCAGCAGGTCACCGCCGCCCAGGGAAAAGTTGGCCAGCACCTGGGCGATCTTCATGACCTGTTCCTGGTAGACGATGACCCCGTAGGTCGACTTCAGGGTCTCTTCCAGGAGGGGATGCGGGTAGACCACCGGGTCCTGGCCGTGCTTGCGGCGAATGAACTGCTCGACCATGCCCGACCCCAAAGGGCCCGGCCGGTACAGGGCGAGCATGGCGATCAGGTCTTCAAAGCAGTTGGGCTTTAACATGCGCAGGTACTTGCGCATGCCCTGGCTTTCCACCTGGAAGATGCCGTCGGTATCGCCCCGGGCGAACAGTTCGTAAGTGGCCGGATCGGTCATGGGCAGGGTTTCGAAATCGGGCGGCTCCTCCCCCATTTCGCGGATGATTTTCAGCGCATCGTCGATGACCGTGATGGTTTTGAGCCCCAGGAAGTCGAACTTGACCAGGCCCGACTTCTCCACGCGCTTCATGTCCCACTGGGTCACGGTTTCGTTGTTTTTCCCCTTATAGAGCGGCACGTACTCGGTCATGGCCTTGTCGGACACGACCACGCCAGCGGCATGGGTCGAGGCATGGCGGGCCAAGCCTTCCAGACGGCGCGAAATATCGATGAGATGCGCGATCTTCGGGTCCTGGGCCATGAGCGTTTTGAGCTCCGGCTCCATGTCCAGGGCCTTGTCGATGGTCATCTTGAGGTCGTCGGGGATGAGCTTGGCGATGCGGTCGGTCTCGGCAAAGGTCATGCCGAGCGCCCGGCCCACGTCGCGCACCACGGCCTTGGCCTTCATGGTGCCAAAGGTGGTGATCTGGGCCACGGCATCGGCGCCGTAATGCTCGGTGACGTAGCGGATGACCTCGTGACGGCGTCGCTCGCAGAAGTCGACGTCGATATCGGGCATGCTCACGCGCTCGATATTGAGAAAGCGCTCGAAGAACAGATCGTAGGGCAACGGGTCGAGGTTGGTGATGCGCAGCGAATAGGCGACCAGCGATCCGGCCGCCGAACCACGTCCCGGCCCGACCGGGATATCGTGGTCCTTGGCCCAGTTGATGAAGTCCTGGACGATGAGGAAATAGCCCGGGAAACCCATCTGCTTGATGACGCCGAGTTCGAGTTCCAGGCGGTCCCAGTATTTTTTCGGGTCCGCGTCCGGCATCTTGGCCAGGCGTTTTTTGAGGCCCTCGCGGGCCATGTCGCACATGGTGTCGTCCAGGGACTTGCCGGGCGGGGCCTGGTAGACCGGAAAATGGTATTCCCCGAACTTGAGGGTGAGATCAATGCGCTCGGCGATCTCGCAGGTGTTGGCCAGGGCCTGGGGCACAGCGGCAAAGGCCGCGGCCATCTCCTCGGGACTGCGGTAGTAGAGATCGTTGGAGGTGAACCGCATCCGCTTCTCGTCGTCCACGCAGGACGCGGTCTGGATGCACAGCAGGATATCGTGGGCCTCGGCGTCGTCGGCGTGGAGGTAATGGCAGTCGTTGGTGGCGACCAGCGGCAGTTTGAGATCGTCGGACAGCTCGATGAGAAAATTGTTGACCGTGGTCTGTTCGGGAATGCCGTTGTCCTGGATCTCCAGGTAGAAGCGGTCCGGGAACAGGGCCGCGTACTGCCTGGCCATGTCCACGGCCGCGTCCTTGCCTTCCTTGAGCAGCTTCTGGTTGATCTCGCCCTTGAGGCAGGCGGAAAGGGCAATGAGCCCCTCGCCGTATTGGCCGAGCAGCGCCTTGTCCACGCGCGGCTTGTAGTGGAAGCCTTCGAGAAAGCCGAGGGAGACGAGCTTGAGCAGGTTTTTGTAGCCGACCATGTTCTGGGCCAGGAGGACCAGATGGTAGCCGGCGTCGCGCGGGGAGCGGGCATCCTTGTTGCGGCGGTCCTCCGGGGCCACGTAGACTTCGCAGCCGATGATCGGCTTGAGCCCGGCCTTTTTGGCGTAGTCGTAAAACATGAGCGCGCCGTAAAGATTGCCGTGGTCGGTGATGGCCGCGGCCGGGCAACCGAAAGCGCCGGCCGTCTTGACCAGATCGCCGATGCGGATGGCGCCGTCGAGCAGGCTGTACTCGGTGTGACAGTGCAAATGGACGAAATCGGCCATGGACTTGAATTCCGGGGTAAAAGATGGGCGCTGACGCGCCGTGACGCGCGTCTGTCATAACGCGGATCGCCCGCCCTGAAAACCGGGTCGGGAAACCGGGACTTTTTCGAAAGCCTCGCTACTGCCAGCTTTGCAGTTCGAGCATATTGCCTTCGGGATCGCGCAGATACTGGAAGGTGAGCCGTCCCACGCCCGGCACGTCATGGGTGACGCGCTCGCCCACGGCCGAGCCCCCGGCAGCCAGGACCGCGGACGCGGTCTGGGCCACGTCGTCCACCAGAAAGGCCAGGTGCACGATGCCCGGGGTGTTGGGGGCCAGGGTCGGCCTCCCCGGCACCTGGGCGTGGGAGAATATTTCCAGGGTCGGGCCGGTCGGGCCATGACCGGGCAGGCGCAGGTGCAGACCGGCCGCATGACTGCCCCCGATGCCGGTGGCGGCGTCGAGCCAGGGCCCGGACAGGTCGCGTTCGGGCGGCACGGGCTTGCACTCGAGCACCCGGATGTAAAACGAGGCCAGGGCGTGCCAGTCGCGCGCGACGATGTTGGTGTGGACGTAGCGGATGGGCATGAAACTTCCTTACGGCTCCAAATAGGCGGTGAGTTCCGCGGCCACGCGCCCGAGCAGCTCCAGGGCCTCGGCGCCGAGGTGGGCGGAATGGGCACCGTCGCCGTTGCGGGCGGCTATTTCCAGATCATAGGCCACATGGCGCAGATCCTCGGCGAACATAGTGCCGGCCACGCCCTTGAGGGAATGGGCCATCCGCGAAAGCCTGTCCAGATCCCCGGCGGCCAGGGCGGCCAGGATATTGGTGCGGCGCGCCGGGACCTCGGCGAGAAAAATCCGGAAGATTTCCCGGAGCAATTCCTCGTCGTCGTCGAAACGTTCGCGCAGCTTGGCCAAGTCGACCAGGGGCAGGGATGTCGTGCCAGTCATGAACGTCTTCTCCCGAAGCTTGCGTCACCCGGGGCGACGCGATTGCGGTCCATCGGCGCCGGCCAGGGCCGGCGGCAAAAACAGAGTGATGGCACATCCGCCACCGGGTTTGCCGACGGCCTCAACCGCTCCGCCGAATCCGTCCACGACCTTTTTCACCATGGCCAAGCCCAATCCATACTCGCAGTGGTCGCCCTTATAAAACGGATTGAACATATTCTCCAGGACATCCCGGGTCATGACCCGGCCCGAATCGGCCACGCGCACCCGCACCCGGTCCTGATCCCGGTCGGTCTCCACGCTGACCCGACCGCCTTCCGGCTGGCCCTCGACGGCATTGCGCAGCAGGTTGATGAGGCACTGCTTGAGCAGGGCCGGCTCCACGGTCACGTCCGGCAATCCCGGGTCCAGGGTGGTGACGATGTTCACGCCCTCTTGCGCGAGTTCCCGCTCCACCATGCCGACGGCATCGACCACCACCCGGTTGACGTCGGCCTGGCCCAGGGCCTTGCCGGACGGCCGGGCGAACTCCAGAAACTGGGTGAGCAACCGTTCCATGCGGGCCAGTTCCTCGACCACGATGCCGGCCTTTTCCCGGGCCGCCTCGGGCAGATCGTCCGTGTGGGCCAGGCGGTTGGCGAAACCGCTGGCCGCGAACAACGGATTGCGCAGCTCGTGGGCCAAATAGGAGGACAACCGGCCCAGGCTCTCGATGCGTTCGGCCTGGCGGGCACTGATCTCGCCCACGGTGCGGTCGGTGATGTCCCGGCGGAAGACCACCACATGGCCGATGTCGCCGACCTTGTCGCGGATGGGATAGGCGTAGGTGCGGTAGTAGCGCAGCCGGCCGTCCCCGGACAAGGCCGAGGACAGGCGCTCGGCCTTGTGCCCGCTGGACAGGGCGATGCGAAAGGGGCTGGCCGGATCGTCGGGATCGCACAGGGGCGGATCGTCCGGATCCCGGCGCAGGTCCCGGCAGGGCATGCCCACGAGTTCGGTCTTGGACCGGCCCAGGCGCCGCAGCAGGTTGCGGTTGCAGTCCGCCACCCGGCCCGAAGCCGCCACCAGCACGATGTCTTCCTGCACCTCGTCGAGAATGGCTTCGAGCAGCACGTTCTGGTGGTCCAGACGCATGCGGCAGTGGGTGCCCATGGTCACGGCGCTCGACAGGGCGCACAGGAGAAACGAGGCCGTGCTGTCAATCAGGGACGCGCCGCGCGGCATGTCGGCGGTGAGCTGGCGGGGGTCCAGGCCGCTGCCCAGCTCCACCACCAGATTGATGTGCGGATTGTCGGCGAACAGTTCGCGGTGGCCGGCGTAAAACGGCACCCCGCGCAAAAGCGGTGAGGCCCGCCTGGGATCGCCGAGCTCAAGCCCCGCCACCCCGG
>JAWRKJ010000110.1:0-16726 GCA_040307025.1 Desulfovibrionaceae bacterium
CAGCCCACGCCTCCGGGGTGCTGGTGCTTCCCTACCGGGCCCGGGTCACGCCCGAGGGCATCTCCCTGGCCGAGCGTTTGCCCCTGTCGCCGTGCCTGGCCGCTATTCCTTGACCGGCACCACGTGGATGGCCTTGATGACGAGCAGCACCTCGTCACCCGGGACTAGTCCCAGCTCGGCCACCGAGTCCGTGGTCAGCACCGCGGCCATGTCCTGGGGCCCGGTCACGGTGAAGTTGACCTGGGTCATGACGTCGCCTTTTTTCAGGGAAACCACCTTGGCCGGAATCTTGTTGCGGGCACCGTAGCGCATGGGGACCTCCGTGGCGGTTTGGAGCGGGCCCCGGTCCGGACGTGGGCCGGGACGCGAGTTTGGAGCGAGGATAGCAGGCTTGGCGGTCGGGGAGAAGCGCCATCAGGCATTGGGTGGCCGTTTGAGCTTGCGGAACACGGTTGTCCGGTCGAGGCCCAGGTGCCGGGCCGCCGCGCCCAGGGAACCGAAGTGGGCGATGGCCTCGGTGAGATAGGCCTGCTCGAAGCCGGCGACCACTTCCTTGAAGGGCCGGTTCCAGTCCGGGGCGTCGTGGGGCCCGGGTGCCACCCTGTCGGGTGCGGCCGGGGAGGGGGACGAGGCCTTCGGGGGCGGGAACTGGCCCGGGATGAGCGGGAGCTGGCATTCCTTGACCCGCATGGCCGCCGGCAGATCGGCCGCTTCGATGCGGTCGGTGTCGCCGGCGATCACCATGCCCTCGATCAGGTTTTCGAGCTCGCGCACGTTGCCGGGCCAGTTGTAATGGGCGAGCAGGTGCTCGGTCTCCAGGGAAAAGGCCATGTGGCGCCGGTAGCGGGCGCAAAAGCGCTGCAGGAACATCCGGGCCAGCGGCAGGATGTCGTCGGGCCGGTCGCGTAGCGGCGGGATGGTCAGGACGGCCACCTTGAGCCGGAAATAGAGGTCGCCCCGGAAACGGCCGACGCGCACCTCGGCTTCCAAATCGCGGTTGGTGGCGGCGATGACCCGCACGTCGGTCTTTTTGGCCTTGGACGAGCCGACCGGGGTGAGGTCCCGGTCCTGGAGCACGCGCAGCAGCCGGGATTGGAGCGCCAGGGGCATCTCGCCGATCTCGTCCAGGAAGATGGTGCCGCCCTCGGCCATCTCGAAAAAACCCACCCGGCCCTTGGGATGGGCGCCGGTGAAGGCGCCCGGGGCATAGCCGAACAGTTCGGCCTCGATGAGGTTTTCCGGGATGGAGGCGCAGTCCACCTTGATGAAGGGCCGCTCCCGCCGGGGACTGGCCTCGTGGATCATGCGGGCGAAGAGTTCCTTGCCGACGCCTGTTTCGCCGAGGACCAACGCCACGGCATCGGTGGCCGCCACCCGGCGCATGAGGTCGATCAGCCGCTTCATGGACGAGTGCTCGGCCACGAACTCGGCCACGCCGCCGCCCTCGCGGATGAAAAAATCCATCTGGTGCTGGTAGGTCTCGATGAGCTCCTGCTGGCGGGCGATGCGTTCGCGCATGCGGGCCATGAGCGTGATGTCGCGGGCGTAGAGCACGACCAGGCTCACGGTGCCGTCGGGATCGCGCACGGGTTTGCCGTCGATGGTCATGGAGCGGTTGTCGCGGGTGACCTGGATGGAGGAGGCGGGCTTGCCCGTGGCCACGATCTCGGGGGTGATGGGGGCGATGTTGAACAGGCCGGCCTTTTTGAGGTCCTCGACGTTTTGTCCGATGAGTTCGGCCTTGGTCATGCCGGTGAGCTGTTCGTAGGCGGCGTTGGCCTTGAGGGCGTAGCCGTCGCGGTCGGTGATGAAGACGCCGTCTTCGATGCTGTCGAGGATGGCGTCGAGGTGGCTGGCCACGGGGTCGGCCGGATATTGTGCTTTTTTTCTCAAAATAAGCCCATTTTTGCCTGTTTATGTTCCGATTTTCTCAAGCTCGGGTCTGGCCCTATGCAAATTTGCAACAATGTGCAAGCTTGCAACATGGCGGAACTGGCACTGGCGCCTGGGTTTCCGTGCTTCGGACAACACGGGGTGTGCTGGTTGTTGCAAATTCGCAACGCAAGAGGCTTGGTTTCCGAGCGGCGTTTCGGATGATTAAATAAATAATGCATAAATTCAGTATGTTGTGTGTTGTGGCATGGCTGTTGCTAATGAAAAGGCAAGAACACGCAGACAAGCCATACAACTTTTCCATAAAGGAGTCCGCCATGACCGCCACCGCCACCACCGACAACGTAACCCCACTCGTACGCTCCTTGGAACACTACACCGTCTCCGGCACCAGCGAATGTTCCGCCTGCGGCCGGGCCGTCACCGTGCAGCTGTGCATCAAGGACGGGATCATTGTCGACGCCGGCGGTACGATCGAAAGCTGTGGCTACAGCCGCGAATGCATGGCCGCCATGCTCGAAACCATCAAGGGTATGAGCGCCTACGATGCCCAGGCCATTTCCAGCGAGGACTTCCAGCCCCGCATGACCCGTGTCATCGAAAAGCTCGGCTGTGACAACTGGTGCGTGGCCGCCCTGCGCATCGCCCTGCGCAACTGGCGCCTGAATTTGCAGCGCGCGGCGTAGGCACCCCGCGCGCTGTATCTGGTCGTCCGTTCGGACCCACGGACGGCCAGAGAAGCAGGGGATGACCGCCGCTCCCATCCCCTGCTTTTTTATTTCCCCCCGTTTTGACAACCGCTTTCCCTTCTCGTACACCATTCCCAGAATCTTGAGCTGCGAATACGGGGTCCGGCGGGCTTTTCCCCAGGGCTCCGCAGGTTGCGCCAGCGCGCCCGTCGCGCCCCTTCCCTTTCCAACCGCCGCGCCCCGCCTTTGGCCGGTGCGGTCCGGGAGCGCCCATGACCTCCATCCCTGCCGAGGATTTCCACGATATCGCGTCCCTGACCGAGGATATCCGCCGCCACATCCTGTCCAACCTCGGCAACGACCTCTATCCGCCGGACACCTTCCGCTACTTCAGCGGCCTGGCCTACGCCATCCGCGACCGGCTCATCAAACTCTGGCTCCATACCCAGGCGTCCTACTACGACACCCTGTCCAAGCGGGTCTATTACCTTTCCATGGAGTTCCTGCCCGGCCGTTTCCTCATGAACTACGTGACCAACATGGGCCTGGAACCGGCCTGCCGCGAGGTCGCGGCCAAACTCGGCTACACCCTGGACGACCTGGCCGAGGAGGAGCGCGACGCCGGTCTCGGCAACGGCGGCCTGGGCCGGCTGGCCTCGTGCTACATGGACTCCATGGCCACCTGTGGCATCCCGGGCTACGGCTACGGCATCCTCTACGATTACGGCCTGTTCCACCAGACGATCGTGAACGGCTGGCAGGAGGAAAAGGCCGACAACTGGCGCCGTCACGGCAGCCCCTGGGTCATTGACCGGGTGGAGCATCTCTACGAGGTCCATTTTCACGGCCGCAGCGAACCCTACCGTGACCGTCAGGGCGCCTTGCGCTACCGCTGGGTGGATACGGACAGCGTCATGGCCCTGCCCTGCGACATCCTCATCCCGGGCTACGGCGGCGGCAACGTCACCAACATGCGCTTGTGGACCGCCGCTTCGTCCAGCGAATTCTCCCTGCGCGATTTCAACCAGGGTGATTTCGTCGGCGCCATGCAGGCCAAGATCCTGTCCGAGAACATCTCCAAGGTACTCTATCCCAACGACGAGCCCGTGGCCGGCAAGGAGCTGCGCCTCAAACAGCAGTATTTCCTGGTCGCGGCGACGCTTCGCGACATCATCCGGCGCCACAAGAAATCCGGCCCGTCCTTTGCCGGCTTTGCCGACCAGGTGGCCATCCAGCTCAACGACACCCATCCGACCATTGCCGTGGCCGAACTCATGCGCATTCTCGTCGACGAGGAATTCCTGCCCTGGGACGAGGCTTGGGACATCTGCCGGGCCACCTTCGCCTACACCAACCACACCGTGCTGCCCGAGGCCCTGGAGACCTGGCCCGTGGATCTGCTCGGCCGGGTGCTGCCCCGCCATCTGGAGCTCATCCGCGAGATCGACCGCCGCTTCCAGGCCGGCGTGGCCGAGCGTTTCCCCGGGGACGAGGGCAAACTGCGCCGCATGGCCATCGTGGACCCGGGCAGCAACCGGGTGCGCATGGCCCATCTGGCCATTGTCGGCAGCCATGCCGTCAACGGCGTGGCCAAGCTCCATTCGACCATCCTCAAGGACAAGGTCTTTCCGGACTTCGACGCCTTTTACCCGGGCAAGTTCACCAACGTCACCAACGGCGTCACGCCCCGGCGTTGGCTCAAGCAGGCCAATCCGGCCCTGTCCCGGCTCATCGACGAGGCCATCGGCCCGGACTGGGTGCGCGATCTGGACAAGCTCGGCGACTTGAGGCCCCTGGCCGGGGACGCCGCCTTTCGCAAGGCCTGGCAGGCGGCCAAGCGTGAAAACAAGAAGCGGCTGGCCCGCTATGTGCTGCGCAAGGCCGGCATCGGGCTCAATCCCGACACGCTGTTCGACGTCCAGGTCAAGCGCATGCACGAATACAAGCGCCAGCTGTTAAACGTGCTGCACGTGGTGACCCTTTACAACCGCCTGCGCCGGGACCCGCACCTGGCCGTGCCGCCGCGCACGGTGCTGATCGGCGGCAAGGCCGCGCCCGGCTACGTCATGGCCAAGCGTATCATCCGGCTCATCACGGCCGTGGCCGAGACCATAAACGCCGACGATGCCATGAAAGGCCGCTTGCGCCTGGTCTTTTTGCCCAACTACTGCGTGTCCCAGGCCGAGAAGGTCATTCCGGCCGCCGACCTGTCCCAGCAGATTTCCACGGCCGGCATGGAGGCCTCGGGTACGGGCAACATGAAGTTCGCCTTGAACGGGGCGCTGACCATCGGCACCCTGGACGGGGCCAATGTCGAGATCATGGAGGCGGTGGGGGCGGACAACATCTTCATCTTTGGCCTGACCACGCCCGAGGTGGAGGCGGCCCGGTCCGGCGGGCATGATCCGCGCCGGGTGGTGGCCGGGGACGGCGAGCTGGCCGAGGTCCTCGACATGATCGGCCGGGGCTTTTTCACCCCGGACGAGCCGGACCTGTTCGTGCCGATCCTGGACAATCTTCTCGCCCACGGCGACTACTACTGCGTGACCGCCGACTACCGGGCCTGCATCGAGGCCCAGGAGCGGGTCTCGGCCCTGTACCTCGACCCCGAGGCCTGGACGCGCAAATCCATCCTCAATACGGCCAACATGGGGGGGTTTTCCAGCGACCGGGCCGTGATGGAATACGCCGACCGCATCTGGCGCATTCATCCCCTGAGTGAGGAATAGGGGGGCGGCCGGAAAGGGATTCCAAAGGGCGAGGCCCTTTGGCCGCCGGAGGCGTCCTCCCCGGCCTTTTTCTTCCGCTTCCCTAAGCCGTGGCCTGGGAAGCGAAAAAGGCGGCACTCGCGGCCATGGCCTCGGTGTGGCAGGCCTTGACCACTTCGAGATCGAAGCCGAGCTTGCGCGTCAGCTCCACCAGCCGGTCCCAGTCCGCGTCTTCCAGACATTCCCCGAGGTCGAGCAAGGGCTGGTATTCACTGTTTTCCTCCCGGCGCAGGGCGGCCTTGAGCTTTTCGTCCAGGGGCAGGTGGTCGGTGATCTGGGCCATGGGAATGCCCAGGATGGCGTCGAGCAGGGAGAACAGCCCCAAAAGGAACAACGACCCGGGATCGAAATCCCAGAAGTCGTAGCGCGTGGCCACAAGCTCCAAAAAGCGCGCCCGTTCGAGCGACAGTGCGGCCAGTTCCCGGGGCATGTCCCCGTGCTGGGCCATGTCGGCCAAAAGCACCGCCCGCAGCCAGTTTTTGAGCTTGACGCTGCCGAGGATCATGATGGCTTGCCGGATGGACTGGATTTTTTGCGGAAAGCCGAAGGCGGCGCTGTTGAGGTAGGACAGCAGCCGGAAGCTCACGGACACGTCGGCCGAGATGGTGTCGGCCAGGGCGTCGAAATCCGGGTCCTCGGCCTCGAGCAGATGCAGGATGGAAAACCGGCTCATCTGGTGGGAGGTCAGCTTGCGCTCGGCAATGATCTCCGGCTCCTTGAAAAACCGGCCCTGGAACAGGGTAAAGCCGGCCTGGCGCAAGGCCTCGAACTGTTCGAGCCCCTGGACCCGGCTGGCCAGGAGCGCCACCGCGCGGCCTTTGGTCCGGTCCAGGAAATCCCGGGGTTCGGTCCCGCCATCGGTATCGTAGCACAGGACATCGGCCAGCTCGGGGAGCCCGGCCACCGCGCCCATGGCCGAGGCGAGGTCCAGGGCCAGGGTGTAGCCGTCGGCCTTGAGTTGCCGGGCCGCTTTCAGAACCTGATCGGGCTTTTGGGCCGGGCCCACCAGTTTGACCACACCGTGGGCCGCGGGCAGGGCATAGGGTGCCTGGGCGAGCAGACCGGCTTCGTCAAAAGGGGCGACCACCTTTTTGCCGCGTTCCACGGCTTGCTGCACACCCATGTAGGAACTGGACGCCAGGGAGCCGGCCACCTGCCCCTGGTCGGCGAAACAGGTCAAGGCGGCGCACGCCTCGGAACCGCCTTGGATCTCGTAGCCCCATAGCTTGCGCTTGACATCGAAAAGGGCCTGTTTGGTGAAAAAGAAGGCAGCAGCGCCTTGGTGATTCGTCTCGTGCATGGTCGACCCCGGACTGGCGTGTTGCGGCAGGGAAGACCCCCTGTGCGCGTGGTGTGGTCCATTTCCACCATGCCCCATGGGTCTGTCCTTGACAACGCTTTTCCGGGTGTTGGCCACAAAGGGCAAGGGGGGTGCCCGGCCTGGCCGCCTAGGTCGGGTCTTCGATCTTGATGGAGCGGCGAAACCGTTTGTCCAGGGTGTCTTCCAGGAACGCCTGGAAGGCCCGGCGGTATTTTTTGAGATAGTACTGGCGATCAAGGAACTTTTCCTTGTGCCGGTATTTGATGAGGGTCGAGGGGTTGAAGTAGGAGACCGCGTTTTTGATGGTGAGCACGAAGGGGGGCAGGCCTTCCTGGGCCAGGATGTAACTGGCGGTCAAGGCGCCGGTGCGGTGGTTGCCCTCCAAAAACAGCTGGGGCTGGCTGACCAGGAGCACATAGACCCCGGCCGCCCGGCGGCAGGCGGATTTGTGGCGCTTGCGCTCGTACCAGCCGGCGACCTCCTCGATGCCCTGGGCGAACCGCCGGCGGGTCTCCAGCAGATGGGGCCCGTATTCCATGCGGACCCGTTCGTCCCGGCCGCACAGCACGATGTGGTTGAGTTCCAGGATGTGGTCGAGGCCCCGCTCGGAAAACACTTCCACCCCGTCCTCCAGTAACTGGTCCACGTAGGCGTAGCCGTCGAGCAGGTTGTCGATGATCTGGTCGGTCAGGGGCTCGCGGCGCATGAGCAGACGTTCGTTCAAGGCGCTGAAGTCGCGTTGGACGGCGTGCAAGGATGCCTCGATGCGTTCAAGGTCGAGACGGTACTGTTTGCGGCTGCTCATGGGGCACTCCGGGGGTTTCCTTCCTTAGCCTCGCCGGCTGGACGGGTCCAGTAGATTTCCCGGGTCGGCTCCAGACGGTATGCCGAAACAGGCCCGGTGGTCCGCCTTGACCTACGCCCGGCGCGTGTGCTTGTAATGGTTGTTCGTCGCTTTCCGCCCTGTTCCGGTGCTTTTTCCCGCAAGGGCTTGTCGGGCTGGAGTGGCTCCTTTGAGCCGGCATCGTCCCACGCGAGCGCGGAGGGGGGGCGTTCCCCCTGCTTGCGCGAAGGATCGCAACCTTGACGGAGGGGCTGCCCATGCGACTTTCCCTGCGCACCAAGTTTTTCATTCCCATTCTCGTGCTGGTTCTCGGGGGCATGGCCGTTCTGGTTACCCTCAACGACCGGGCCGTGAAAGACGCTTTCCACAGCGTGGAGGGCGATACCATGTCCTCGCTCGGGCAGGCCATGGCCAGGGATATCGGCGGCAATGTGGCAGGAAATATGAAATTTTTGGGGAGCGTGGCCCGGTATTCGGGGGTTCGGGACGCGCTTCAGGGCGGCAGTCCGGACGCGGCGAACGCGGTCCTGTCCACCTGCGTCAAGGGGCTGACCGGGGTCGATTATTCCAATGTCTTTGACGTGAAAGGGCAGTGCGTGGCCTCGAGCAATCCCGCGGCCATCGGCAAGATCAACGTGGCCGACCGGGACTATTTCCGGACGCTGGCCCGGGGTGGAACGCGGGAGGTCATTTCCAAGGCCCTGGTCAGCCGTACCACCGGCAAGGCGGTGGTGGTGCTGGCCCAGCCCGTGGTGGATGATGCGGGCCGGTTCCTCGGCGTGATCAACCTCGGCATGGACTTGGCGTCCTTGACCCGGGCCCTGGCCGGTACGCGGATCGGAAGCACGGGATATGCCTTTATTCTGGACGGCGACGGCATGGTCCTGGCCCATCCCGAAAGCGGTCTGATCATGAAAAACGACCTGGGCACGAGTCCGGCCGGCCGGCAATTCATGGCCGTGGCTGATAAGGCGGTGGTGGCGTATCAGGCGCCCGACGGCGCGCATCTGGCCGCGGTCGTCCGGGAGGCCGGAACCGGGTGGCGGTTCGTGGTGGAGGCGCCTCTGGCCGAGTACGAAGCCTATGCCACGGTGGCCACGCGCCAAAACGCGTTGATCGCCGTGCTCGTGACCCTGGCCATTCTGGGAACCGTGGCCTGGGTGCTTCGCGGGAGCGTGCTGCGGGGGCTGCGAGCCTGCATGGACTTTGCCTCGGCCGTGACCCGGGGCGAGCTCGATCGGGATCTGGCCATCCATTCCCGGGATGAGCTGCAAACCCTGGGCGAGGCCCTGCTTGCCATGGCCCGGTCCCTCAAGGCCAGTCTGGCCGAGGCGCAAGCCCGGGGCGCCGAGGCCCGGGCCCAGGCTGACCGGGTGGGCCAGGCCTTGGAGGAAGCCCGGCAGGCCCAGGCCGCGGCCGAGACGGCCAAGCGCGAAGGCTTGCTTCTGGCCGCCGACCGGCTCCAGGGCATCATGGACGCCTTGTCCGAAGGCGCCTCGCGCCTGGAGGGCGAGATAGGCACCATGCGCCAGGCCGTGGAGGAGCAGGAACGCCGGACATCGGAAACCGCCACGGCCATGGAGGAGATGAACGCCACGGTGCTCGAAGTGGCGAAAAATGCGGCCTCCGCCTCAGGACAGGCCGAGGCGGCCCGGGACAAGGCCGTGCATGGCCAGGAAGTCGTGGGCCAGTCCCTGACCGCCATCGGCCGGGTGGATGCGGTCTCCCGGGAGATCAAGGCCGGCATGGACCAGCTTGGCGAGATGGCCCAGGCTATCGGCACCATTTTGAACGTTATTTCCGACATTGCCGACCAGACCAATTTGCTCGCCCTCAACGCGGCCATCGAGGCGGCCCGCGCCGGTGAGGCAGGGCGCGGCTTCGCGGTGGTGGCCGACGAGGTGCGAAAGCTCGCGGAAAAGACCATGCAAGCCACCAAGGAAGTGGGCGCGACCATCGGCGATATCCAGCGCCATGCGGCTGAAAGCGTGGCCAAGGTGGATGCCTCGGGTCAAGTGGTGACCCAGGCCACGAAGCTGGCCGATGCCTCGGCCACGGCCTTGCGGGAGATCGTGGGGCTGGTGGACGGGACGAGTTCCCAGGTCCAGGGAATCGCCACGGCGGCCGAAGAGCAGTCGGCGGCCAGCGAGGAGATCAACCGGGCCGAGGAGGCGGTGAGCCAACTGTCGGGGGAGATTGCCCGGAGCATGGGAGAAGCGGCCGGCGTGGTGGAGGATCTGGCCCGTCTGGTGGCGGATCTGGAGACGGTGGTGCGGGCCTTCCGGGATCAGGAGGACCAGGCGCAGTTGGGGCCGGGAGCCGGAAAACGTCTGGGCATTTTGGAATAATTTATGATTTTATGGAATAATGACCGCCCGGGGGTGCGGCTGCCGGAAGTTCAGTCCAATTCCCGGGCGGCCCAGATGCAGCGGCCGATGATTTCGAAATCGTCGGCGTCGGACACGAGATAGATGTTGGGATCGTTGTCCGAGACAATGGCCATCTGCCCGTCGCGCTCGACGAGCCGCTTGATGTACATCTGGCCGTTGTAGCGCAGGTAATAGATCTTGTTGCGCACGAAATGGCGGCGGCCTTCGTCGACGAGTACCACACTGCCGTCGACGATGGTCGGGTCCATGCTGTCGCCAAAGGCCCGGATCACGGTCATGTTTTCCGGGTTGCCCTTGGACCGTATCCATTCGGTGCGAAAGCTCAGGTAGCTCAGGGCGCGGCTGCCGGTTTCGGTGGAGCCGCCGCCCATGGAGCCGGTGGCCTCGCGCAGCGGCACCTCGGTATAATAGAGCTGGTGGGCCTCCCGGGCCCGGATGTCGCGCAGCATGGTGCGCAGGGCGGCATGATCCGGGCCGTTGCTCACGGCGCCGTACAGGGGTTCGCGCACCTGACAGCGCCGGCTGCCGGCCAAATCTTCCTGGTGGTAGTCGGCGGCCTCCATCCGATCCCGGCCCAGGGCCACCATTTCCTCGTAGGACAGCTTGAAAAAGGCGGCAAACCGGCGGCGCAGGGCCGGCTTGGGTGTCTGTTTGCCGGCCAGGATCTTGCTCACATAGCCTTGGCTGACGCCGACAAAGGCGGCCAGGGCTCCTTGCGGGGCATTTTCCATGGTCGCCAGGTCCGCCAGGGCCTTCCAGAAGTACTGCTCTTCCCCGGTGCGAAAGGGGCCGTTTTCGTGGTCGCTTGTGGGGACGGGGTGGGTCATAGTGTCGCTTGTGCACTAGATGGGGCGGGAATGTCCATGCCTATTTTGGAATATATTCCTTGACAAATATTCCAAACAGGAATAACGATTAGTACATGAACATCTGCTCCCCCACCTCGACCCACGGAGACTGGCTCCATGCGTGAATTCGAACTCCATGCCAAGCTGGCGGAAACCCTGGGCCAGGAAGCTGCCCGGGCGGCTCTTGATGCGCTTATTGCCGAATGGGGCGGCTGCCGCCTGGATATCCCAAATGGCACGGCTTCGCGCAAGCGCCGCCGGGATGCCGAGATCCGGCGCATGTACCGTTCGGGCGCCGATCTGCTCATGCTGCGCGGCCGGTTTGGTCTGTCCGACCGGCATCTGCGTCGCATTCTCTCCTACAGGCCTGAGTCCAGGGCCGGGGAGGGGGTCTGCTAAAAGACTTTCACTCGGACTGTTGGACAACATGCCGGATATTCCCCAAAGCGAACTGGCCGCGATTATGACGGTCCCGGCCCCCGGAAGGGCCGGCTAGCCACGCGGCCCATCCGCCCGGTCCATGACCCGGTCCATGGCCTGGATCAGGTCCTGGGCGTCAAACGGCTTGGCCACGTATTCGTCCATGCCTGCCTCCAGGCCCTGGACCCGGTCCGACTCCATGGCATAGGCGGTCAGGGCCACCACCGGCATGGTCGGGCTCGCACCGGTCACTTGGCCGGAGCGGATGCGCCGGGTGGCTTCGAGGCCGTTGAGCCGGGGCATCTGGATATCCATGAGCACGAGATCGAAGGGCGCACGGCCAAGCAGCTCCAAGGCTTCCTGGCCGTCGGACGCGGAGACGACCCGGTGTCCGAGCCTGCGCAGGAGGCGTTCGGTAAACAGCCGGTTGACCGCTTCGTCCTCGGCCAGGAGAATGCGAAGCGACCGGGAAGGGGATTCAGGCGCCGGGGCCGGTCGGGCCGCTGCTGGCTGTTTGCCTTGGGGCAGGCCGTATTCCAGGGTTAGGGTGAAGGTGCTGCCCTGGCCGGGTGCCGATTCCAGGGCAATGTCGCCACCCATGAGGTTGGCCAAGCGCTTGGCAATGGTCAGACCCAGGCCGGCGCCGCTGTATTTTTTGGTCAGGTAGTTCTCGCCGATGCCGAACGGCTCGAAAATGGCTTGCTGCTGCTCTGGTCCGATGCCGACGCCCGTGTCCGCCACGCGTACCAGCAGCCGGATGCGGCCGGGTTCCACGGACTCTGCCTGGGAGCCTGTCCCGTCATCCAGGTCAATGCTGGCCGTGACCCGGCCCTTGCGGGTGAATTTGAAGGCGTTGCCGAGCAGATGCGTGCAGATCTGCCGGGTCCGGTCCGGATCGCCGATGACGCGCTCGGGCAGGCGCGGGTCAATGCGGTGGCTGAAGGTGAACGGACGCAACTGGCTTTGGGCCGCGAAGTTGCGCAACAACGGCCCAAGTTCGGCCCGGAGGTCGAATTCCCGCGCCTCCACCGACAGACGCCCGGCTTCCACATTGGACAAATCGAGCAGATCGCCCATGACATGCAGGAGCACGCCGGCCGATTGGCGGATGATGCCGAGATATTCGCGGGTTTCCCCCGTGACCCCGCTGTCGAGCAGCAACTGGGCCATGCCCAGGATACCGTTCAAGGGTGTGCGCAACTCGTGGCTCATGTTGGCCAACAGCTGACTTTTGGCCTCGCAGGCGGACTCGGCCGCTTGTTTGGAGGTGCGCAGGGCTTCTTCCAGCCGCTTTTGCTCGGTGATATCGTCAAAAACCCAGATGAGCGTTTCGTCGACGGGTGCGTCAGCCACGGCCTTGGCTTGGAGCCGGACCGTGAGGAGCCGGCCCCGCGGGCCGAGCATCCGGCATTCGGCCACATAGCGGTCCGAGCCGGCCAGGGCTTGGCGGGCCTTGCGCACGAACTGCTCGTAGTCGGTGGGGCTCGGAAACAGGCTGACGGCGTCCAGGCCCACGAGCTGTTCCGGGGTGTATCCGAGGATGTCCGCTCCCCGGCGATTGATTTTGCGGATGTGGCCGCCGTGGCTCAGGGCCATGCCGACCAGGGCGTTGTCGAAGATGGTCTCCATCTCGCGCAAGGCCTGGTCCAGGCGGGGTTGGCACGCATCCCGGTATTCCTGCTCCTGGCGGACATTCGGATCGCCCGCGACAGGGCGGTCGGTCAGCTCTGCGGTATCTTTCTTGAAAAATGTGTCGCGCATGGGGCTCCCTGACCATTCGTGATCCCAAGGCAAGGCGGTCTCCCAGCTTTGAGGTGTACCGCCTGCGGGCTGTCCCGGCAAGGGGAGATCGTGAAAACCGTATGCCTTGCGCAAAAGGCGCACGCGGCTAGGGCTGGGAACGCGTCGGCGAGGGGCTTTCCGATCCTTGGCCTTGACAGCCGGGGCGGTGCCCGTCATGGCGAAAGCCGAAGCAAGGGAGGCGCGGCGTGGGCAACGTGCTTATCATCGACGACGACCAGACCATCCGTGACGCCTTGGCCCGGGTGGTCTCCCGGCTCGGCCATGCGGCCACCGCGGCCTCGACCCTGGCCGAGGGCCTGGACCGGGTCTCCCGGGAAGAGGTCGACGTGGTTTTTCTCGATGTGCGCATGCCCGACGGCAATGGCCTGGACGCCATTGCCCACATCCGGCGCGCGCCGTCGCAGCCGGAAGTCATCGTCATCACCGGCTGGGGTGACCCGGACGGCGCCGAACGGGCCATGCGCCAGGGGGCCTGGGATTATATCGAGAAGCCGCCCTCGGTCAAAACCATGACCACGCCCTTGTTGCGGGCCATGGAGCACCGCCGCCGGGGCCGGGCGGTCGAGGAGGCCGTGGCGCCGTTCCGCTTTGCCGGCGTCACCGGCGGCAATCCCAAACGGGCCCAGTGCCTGGAACGGGCGGCCCGGGCCGCGGCCAGCGACGTCAATGTGCTGCTCACCGGCGCAACCGGCGCCGGCAAGGAGCTTTTTGCCCGGGCCATCCACGAAAACAGCCCCCGCCGGCATGGGGAATTCGTGGTGGTGGACTGCGCCGCCCTGCCGGCCGGCATTGTGGAGAGCGTGTTGTTCGGCTCGGAAAAGGGCGTCTATACCGGGGCCGACCGCAAACGCGAGGGGTTGCTGTTGCGGGCCCACGGCGGGACGTTGTTTCTCGACGAGGTGGGCGAGCTGCCCCTTGGCGTGCAAAAGGCCTTTTTGCGCGTGCTCCAGGAACGGCGGCTGCGCCCGGTCGGAGGCCTCACCGAATCGCCCTGCCATTTCCGGCTGGTGGCCGCCACCAACCGGGACCTGGAGGCCATGGCCGCCAAGGGCCTGTTCCGGGAGGACCTGCTGTTCCGGCTCCAGGGCGTGGGCATCGAGCTGCCGCCCCTGGCCGGCCATCCCGAGGACATCCTCGATTTCGCCGGCCATTTCGCCAAGGAAGCGGCCGACCGTCTGGGCCTTGCCGTCAAGCCCCTGTCCGAGGATTTCGCCCGGGCCCTGCTCGCCTATTCCTGGCCCGGCAATGTCCGGGAGCTCAAGAACACCGTGGAAGGCGCCCTGGCCCTGGCCGCGGCCGACGAGCTCCTGTTGCCGGTGCATCTGCCCCTGCATATCCGGGTCTGTGCGGCGCGTAACCGGGTCACGGGCCGCAGCGGCGGCCGGGACGAGGCCGTTCCCGAACGCCTTTCGCCCTTAACCGACTTGCCGGACTTCCGCGAGTACCGCGACAGCCGCGAGGCCGATTACCTTCGTGCCCTGGTCGAACGCCATGGCGGGGATATCGGGCGCATGCTCAAGGTGTCGGGGCTGTCCCGCTCACGGCTTTATGCCCTGCTTAAAAAGCACGGGCTCGCACCGCTGCGCTCCTAGAGAGTCCGGGCCCGACCCGGCCCCGCCAGCCAGAACGCTGTCCTTATTCCGACCACCTGCCTAAAGATGGCCCCTGCCGGAGTCGAAAAGACAGGAAAGGGAAAGGCGCGACGGCCGGCATGGTGCCGGTGGCCAGGCGTCTCCGAGCGGCCCGGTGAAATACCTTCTGGTCTTGATCAGTATCATCGGTGTGATCACCTACATCTTCGTGGCCGGCCCCAAGGCCGTCACCGGCCAGGATGCCGTTGCCCTGAACCGGCAGCAGGAAGTGTGGGATGCCATCGGCCGGCTCGAAGCCCGGCGCCAGGATATGCTCGTGCGGGCCGCGGGCCGGGGAATCGGCCTTTTGCCGTCGGGGGCCGGGCATGGCCGGGACTGGGCCGCCGGATACCGTATGGGTTTTGCCCGGGGCTATTCCCTGGGCACCGCCAGCAGGGGGCAATTGCAGTCCGGTTTTATTGCCCTGGACGGCAGTTGAGCGCCGGCCTAGGGCGTGCCCAGCCGGCTCCGGATGCGATCGGCCACGGTGAGCACGGCCAGGACGTACAGGTCGCTGTGGTTGTAGGCGTAGACCACCCGGCGGTTTTCCTCTGGGGTCAGCCCGGGATGCCAGCCATGGCCGCGCAGGTAGCTCGCCACGCTGACAATGGCGTCGGCCGGTGAAAACAGGTTCACCACCCCGTCCCCATCGCCGTCCACACCAAATTGCAGCACATTGCTCGGCATGAACTGGCAGATGCCGATGGCGCCGTAGACGGAGCCGGGCATGCGCGAGGCGTCCTGGCGGCTGAAGGCGGCGTGACGCAACAGGGCGAGCAGTTCCCGGTAGCCCCATTCGGCCCGGTCCCGGGCCGCCTCCGCGGCAAAAGCCTGACGTTCGGCCGAGGAGCCCAGGGTGCGCATGAAGGGTTCGATCAGGCTCAGATCCGAGCTGCGGGCCAGACTGGCCAGGACCTCCAGGGCGTTTTGCTCGCCGAGGTAGGAGCCGAGCTTGGTCTCCACCAGGATGATGGCGGTCACCAGCTCCGGCGGCGGACCGAATTCCCGGGTCGCCCGGTCAAAGGCGGCTTGGTTGTCGCGGATAAAGGTCACAGCCCGGTCGATGGCGCCCGGGGTGAGGAACTGGCGGTAGGAACTCTGGTCCAGGGTGCGCTTGGTGGGCTTTTTGGGCGGCTCGAACTGCTTGCGCACCATGGAATCCACCTTGCGGGCCATGATGGACGGGTCGTATTCCAGGTTGGCGAACAGCCTGGCCAGAAGGGATCGATCCTGGCCGTCGGCCGCGAGCCGGGCGATCAGCGGTTCCCAGATACTCAGATCCTGGGCCGGCGCCGGTATGGCCGTGGCCAGCACCAGCAGCAGGCAGGCCGTGGGCAGGCTGCTCCAGCGCCGCATGGGGCTGTGGCGCCTGGGGCGGGGTGCAAAAAGATCGCGGACCATGGAGCCCTGTCTAGCGCCAAGCCGGGCCGGTGTCCAATGGTGGGGCTCTGTTGGGGGAGGCTTGCACGCATTTTGCTTGGTGGCGTATGAGCCTGGCAGCCCGTGCCGGGATTTTGGCGCGACCGGCCGGACGTTGCAAACGGTCGCGGCAAGGGCCGCGGAATCGGGTGTTGCAGGCAGGGCGGCGGCTGGCCGCCAGGAGGAGACCGATATGACCCGGTGGGCACGTCCGGCAGCGGTGCTGGTTTTGGTCCTGACCCTGGCCCTTCCGGGCGCAGCGGCAGCTTTCGATGAGCAGACGGTCATGGCCTGCGCCTTTCGCCAGGCCTTGGCCATCCTGACCTGTAAGAATCCGGAAAACTACAGCTACCTGGGTATCCGCGAGGGCGTCTACGTCTATAACAGCCTGTACGGAAAGGGGTTCGCCGAGTTTTACGTGCAGGTAAGCGGTGACCTGGCCATATTTTCCAGCCGGGTCTGGCGCGGTCGCATGCCGTCCGGCCGCATCATCAAGGACTATCCGGCGGGCTGCGTCACCGTGGGTATCGACCCCTTGCCCTGCTCCCGTACCAAGGTCGCCCGCTGCTGCGGCAGCCCGTAGGGCGGCTGAGAGGGCGCGGGGGAAAAGGGGGGGAGAGACGCCTCCGGCGTGGGGGGGGGGGGGGGGGGGGGGGGGGGGGGGGGGGGGGGGGGGGGGGGGGGGGGGGGGGGGGGGGGG
>JAWRKJ010000111.1:0-13365 GCA_040307025.1 Desulfovibrionaceae bacterium
CCGGGGCCGGTTCGTGTCCGCCGGCCTCGACGAGGGGCGGCGCGACCGGAGCGGCGGCGCTCGCCTGGGGCGCGGGCGGCGTGACGGGTGGCGGCGTCGCGGCGGGCTCGGGCGCACCGGCCGGAGAAGGCGGATTGACGCCGCCCCGGGTCTCGCCGGCAGCGACCACGGCCGGGGGAATCGGCGGCAACTTGACGCGCAGTTCCCCTGGGGCCGGCAGGACAGACACGCTGCCGCCACCGCTCGCCGGGACGGCAGGGTCGTGCACCGGCGCCCTGGCCTCCATGCCGGCCGGCCGCAAGGTGGGCGATTTTTCGGGCGGCACGCGCAGGGCCTCGGCGCGCAGGGTATACGGCACGGCGTAATACGGTTCCTTGGCGGCCGCCGGGGCAGCCGGAGCCTTGCCCGCATCCGGTCCGGCCAGAGTCGGCGGCAAGGGTGGCAGTTCCAAGGGACCGGGCTTGTTGTTGGGCGGGGTCACGGGCAGGGTCAGGGCTGGTCCTCCGTCCCGGGGCGGACCGGCCAGGGGCGAGGTGTTCGGAGAGCCGCCCGGAGTCCAGTTGGCCCCGGCCGGGTCCCGGTAAATCTGCAATTTCAAGGCGTGCTCGCCCTCGGGCCAGCCCACGTAGCCAAAGGCATCGGTACGCAGGCGCACCACCACCTTGTCACCGGTCAGGCGCAGGTTGTCGACCAGGCGCGAGGAGCCGAAATCCGTGCCTTCGGGACTCTTTTCGGCCGCCAGGCTGCCCGGGGGAAAGGTCAGGGTGATCTCCCGGGCCCCGGTGCGAGCGATGGTGGGAAACAGGCCGGCCGGGCCAAAGGTGACGATGAGGGAGTCGGTGTCCGGACGCGTGACCGTGGAGACGGACAGGGCCAGGGCCGTCCGAACCGGGAGGACGGCCAGGCAGGCCGCCAGAAAGAGCACACGCCACGGGGGCGGGAGGGAAGGGCTCACGCCGGCTCCTGCTGCAAAAATCATGCGCGGCGCCCGGGCGCTGCAACGGTCATTCCCCGGCCATGTTCCGCTTTTTGAGCTTCTCGATCAGGGTCGTGCGCTTGATGCCGAGCAATTCGGCCGCCTGGTTCTTGACGCCGCCGGCTTGCTGCAAGGCCTCGGCCAGCAAGCGTTCCTCGACCGCGTCCAGGAATTCCTTGAGTCCCAGGCCAAGGTCGGCCAGATCGGCGAGTTTGGCCCAGACAAACCCCGCCTGGACCATGGCCACCGGAGGTGGCGGCGCCACGCCGGCATGGTCCAGGATCTTGCGCGGCAGGTCCGCGGCCGCGATCATGTCGTGCTCGCACAGGATCGACAGCCGCTCCATGAAATTTTCAAGCTCCCGCACGTTGCCCGGCCAGGGGTAGGACAAGACCAGATCCTTGGCCTCCGCGGACAGGGTCAGGGTGGGCCGGCATTTCTGGCGGCAAAACCGCTCCAGAAAATGGTCGGCCAGAAGCAGGATGTCCGCGCCCCGCTCGCGCAACGGGGGCAGGTGCAGGGGGATAACGTTGAGGCGGTAATAGAGGTCTTCGCGGAACCGGCCGGCCGCGACCTCGGCTTCGAGATCGCGATTGGTGGCGGCCACGATGCGCACATCGGCCTTGAGGGTCTTGCCCCCGCCCACGCGCTCGTATTCCCGTTCCTGGAGGGCGCGCAGGATCTTGACCTGGAGGCTCAGGTCCATCTCCCCGATCTCGTCGAGGAAGATGGTGCCGCCCTCGGCCAGCTCGAAGCGGCCTTGGCGGCTGCGCACGGCCGAGGTGAAGGCGCCCTTCTCGTGGCCGAACAGTTCCGATTCGAGGAGTTCGCGGGGGATGGCGCCGCAGTTGACGGGTACAAAGGGTTTGCCGACCCGGTGGCTGTTGGTGTGCAGGGCGCGCACGAGCAGTTCCTTGCCCGTACCGGACTCGCCAGTGACAAGCACCGTGCTGTCAGTGGGCGCGACCTTGGCCAGGACCCGCAGCACATCGGCCAGCACCGGACTGCGGCCCACCATGCCGGAAAGTTTGAGTTCCATCGGGCCTCCGCGGGGACGGACGCCGCGCAATACGGGGCGTCCTTTCGGATGTAGCCCTTCGTCAGAGGACTGTCAATTTCCTGACAGGAAAAAGCCGACCTCACCCAGGTCTCAGACCTGCATGTCGAGCAGGGCGCCGGCCATGGCATCCTGGGTGCGGATGACCGCCAGGTTGGCCTCAAAGCCCCGGGAGGCCTCGATCATGGACACGGTTTCCCGGGCCGGATCGACATTGCTCGTCTCGGCCAGGCGCTGGCCCTGAGCGGAGATGTCGACCGTATCCCCGGCATCGCGAAAAGGGGTGGGTTCGCCGACCAGGCGCAATCCGCCCGTGGTGCCGTCGTAGGTCACGCCGGACACGGTCACGCCCTGGCCGTCCTCGCCGGTTTGCAGCCCGACCCGTTCGGCCTTGTAGCCGTCGGTATCGAGATTGGCCACATTGTTGGCGGCGGCGGCCATGGATACGGTCATGGCACTCAGGGCCGACTGGGCGGTGGCGACGACGCCGGACATGGCCGTTCCTCCTGGTTCGGGCCGGGGATGATTTCTTCTACTTAATGCAGGCCGGGCCGCCTGACAAGGGCGCCTTGTGGCCCGGGCCGGCCCATGCTAGGCCTTGGGCCATGCGCCTGCCCGTTTCGCTCGTCTGCCTGCTCGTCTGCCTGGCTCTGCCCCTGACCGGTTGCAAGCAGCTCTCCGACACCCCGCCCAAACGCTACTACGACAGCAAATTCCTTTTCAGCTTCGTCCCGCCCAAGGGTTGGACCGTGACCACCAGCCAGACGCCTGCCTGTCTGACCTCGGTGGAGGCGAGCCAGGGGGATTGCCGGCTGTACGTGTGCGTGAGCGAGCGGCCCGAGGAATTTTTGCCCACGAGTTCGGATTTCGCCAACTGCGAGCTGGTGAAAAGCTACGTGGCCGAGCGGCTCAAGGGCTACAACATCCGCTGCCGGCCGACCCTGGTCCAGGGCAGGCGGGGCTACGACGCCATCTACCTGCGCAACGTGGCCGACGACGCCGGCGGGGTGCGGCTCCAGCTCGTGCGCCAGACCTTCCTCGCCCGGGGCAAGCTGCTCTACACCTTCACGTTCTACGCTTTCGGCGACTCGGCCCAGGAACTCAAGGACATCTCAACGCCCTGCGACGACCCGATCCTGCGCTCCCTGGCCACGTTTTTCCTGCACGCGGTGCCCAAGGAGGGGAATGAGGGGATGGAAACAGCCTCCGGCGGCCAAAGGGCCACACCCTTTGGAAACCCATAACCGGAACGGCCGGTTCAAAGGAAAGCTGGGGACAAAAGGAACAGCGGCCGGGAAAGAACTAGGCCCGAGAGGCGTGTGGCCCGCACTGGTAGCGCTTGATGTTGGCTTCGAGCACTTCGCGCAGCTGGTCGATGGAATGAGGTTTGGCCAGGTAGTCGTCCATGCCGAGCCCCAGGAGCCGTTCCCGGTCCTTCTGGCTGGCATAGGCGGTCAGGGCCACGATGGGCACCTGCTTGGACAGCCCCGGCACCTCGCCGTGGCGGATATGGTGGGCGCATTCGATGCCGTCCATGACCGGCATCTGGATATCCATAAGGATGCAGTCGGCCGGGTGCGCGGCCAGCACGGCCAAGGCCTCCTGGCCGTCGGCCGCCTCCAGGACCCGGTAGCCCAGGCGCTTGAGGGTCCGGCCGGTGGTCAGC
Source organism: Desulfovibrionaceae bacterium (assembly GCA_040307025.1). Lineage (GTDB taxonomy): Bacteria > Desulfobacterota > Desulfovibrionia > Desulfovibrionales > Desulfovibrionaceae > Solidesulfovibrio. Next base: position 3,700 of record JAWRKJ010000111.1, read on the forward strand.
CGGTTGATGCTCTCGTCCTCCACCAGCAGCACCGTATAACGGCTCGGCGAAAAGTCTTCCGTGGCCGCCGGATAGGACGCAATCTCATCCCGGCAGGCGAAATCCGGCTGGGCAAAGGGAATGACGCAGTAAAAACCGCTGCCCTTGCCCAGCTCGCTTTTCACCCAAATAAGCCCTCCGAGCATGTCCACCAGATGCCTGGCGATGGAAAGCCCCAGGCCTGCCCCGCTGACCCGCTTGGTCAGATAGGGCTCGGCCAGCTCGAATTCCTCGAAAATCTTGGACTGCACGGACTTGGGAATGCCGATGCCAGTATCCCGGACCGAAAACAGCAATGACACATAATCGCCGGCGTAGTGCAGCCGTTTGCTTTGCACGAGCTTGACCTTCACCCGGATGGAACCGGATTGGGTGCAACGCAGGGCATTGTCGAGCAGGTTGGCCAGGATCTGGCGTACCCGGTGGATGTCGCCCACGAGTTGCTGCGGCAGGCGCGCATCGCAGGCGAGCGTCAGATCGATACCCTTGAGTTTGGCCCGCACGCCGTATGCCCTGGTCAGGCTCGTGAGCATGGCCCGCACGTCGCACACGGACAAAGTCGGCTCGATGGCGGCCGCGTCGATGTCGGCCAGTTCCAGCACATTGTTGACGATGCCGAGCAGGCGCTTGGACGACGCATCCACGATGTGCCACAGTTCGCCGTCCTGGCCGGATGGGGCATCGCTCAAGGCCAGCTGGCAGGCGCCCATGATACCGTTTAAGGGCGTGCGCAGTTCGTGGGTGATGTTGCCCAGGAACTGGGACTTGGCCTGGCTGGCCGAAAAGGCCAGGGCCTTTTCGCGGATGAGCTGGTTTTCGGTCTCCTTGATGGCCGTGATGTCCCGGGAATAGCTGGCCACGGCCGCGACCTGGCCGTCCTGGTCGACAATGGGGCACAGGCTCACCATGTACCAGCAGTCGCCGTGGTGCTCCTCGTAGAACTGGATCTTGTTCTGGGCCACGGTCTGGTTGATGTGCTCCCGGCGCTGTTCGGCCAACTCCGGCGGCAGGTGCGTGTAGAGGCTCGCGCCGAGCAGGCTTTCCACGGGGCAATGGCGGCGCCTGGCCGCCTCGCCGTTGAGCACCTGAATATAACCGTCGGTGTCGGACAGGATGATGGAATCCCGGGTCGCATCGAGCAGGGCCTTGAAAATGGCTTGGTTTTCGGCCAGCAGATGCTGGGAAAGCACGAGCTTGGTCACGTCCTCGCGAATGATGATGCCGCCGGTGACCACCCCGTCCTCGAAGACCGGAATGCCTCGGATGTTCTGATAGGCGGACTGGCCGCCGCTGCATTCGTCGGTATAGACCGCTTCCAGATGAATGGTCCGGCCGGCCAGGATCTCGCGGATGTCGTCGCTGATGCCCGAGGAGAGGATGCCGGGCAGTTCGAGCAGATTTTTCCCCACGAAATAGTCGCGCCCGCGCCGCCCGCGCGCGAAATTGGCCAGATGCCAATCGTTGACGAAGGTGATGATGCCCTTGGCGTCGATACACATGATGGACACCGGGGCAAGCTGGATGATCCGCTCACAGTTGGTCGAAAGCGGGCCTTGGGCGCTCATGCAAGCATGCATAACCGGGGTTCACGCGCGCGACAAGGGCTTCCCGGCCTCTTCTGGCCAGGTTTTTGCCGGCCGTGCGTCCGGATTTCCGGCTCTTGTCGGAAAAAGACGCCGAATTCATCCGTGATCGCGGGGTTTTCGTCCCTCAATGTCGGCAAAAGCACTGTGGTTGTGGATGGATTCGAAACTTTCCACCTCGACCCGAAACCAGGTGATTCGGGGATGGGCGGTCAGGGCGCTGGCCACCCGCCGGGCCACGTCCTCGACAAAGGTGGGGTTTTCAAAAGCCTGTTCCGTCACATGCTTCTCGTCCTCGCGCTTGAGCAACGCGAAAACCGGCGACGATCCGGCCCCCTCGGCGATGTCAATGAGCTCCTCCAGCCAGACGAAGCCCGAAAACCGGCAGCGGATGGACACCACCGCCCGCTGGCTGTGGGCGCCCTGGTCACTGATGGCCAGGGAACACGGACACACGGTCATGACCGGCACGTCCACGCCCAGGGTCTGGCGGAACTTGTCGCCTTCGAACTCCCCCGCCACCTGGCACGCGTAGTCCATGAGGGCCGTAGCCCCGGACTTGGGCGAAGCCTTGGCCAGAAAATAGGGGAATTTGAGCGTCAGATGGGCGTTTTCCGCCTCCAGCCGGGAACGGACGTCCGACAGCAGATTTTTAAAGGAAACCAGGTCGAGTTCGCCGTCGAATCCGGTCAGGGCTTCGACAAAGCGGCTCATGTGGGTGCCTTTGAACCGGGCCGGCAAATCCACGGACAATTCCACTTCGGCCACGGTGTGCTGGCGGCCCTTGGCCCGGTCGCGCACGATAAGCGGCAGCCGGAAATTCTTGATGCCGACCCGGTCCACGGCAATGGGCAGCTCGGGCGGTCCACTCTGGATATCGCGCATGGGTGGTGTCATATGGGGAAAAACGCCTCCGGCGGCCGGGGGGCGGCATGCCCCCCAGTCCCCCTCGATGTTTTGGGAAATCGGGGACGCATCTACTATGGCTTCCGCGCGCCCCTTGTAAAGCCAAACCTGCCCGGGACTGGGGGGACGGGGGGATGATCCCTCCCGATGAGACGTGGGCAATGCCCCCCCACACTGGCTTTGTCGCTACACGATATCCTGGCCGGTGGTGGCCAGGGTGAGCTTGCCGTATTTGACGCCCCGCGTGGAAATGAGCTTTTGGGAAAGCTTCTGGACGCCTTCGCCCGGCCCCTTGAGCGCCAAGGCTTCCAGGCAGTTGTGGTGGTCCAGGTGCACATGCATGGAGCACAGGATCAGGTCATGGGTCTCGTGCTGGATCTCGATGAGCCGCTGGGCCAGATCCGAGGTATGGTGGTCGTAGACCAGGGTGAGCACCCCGGCCACCACCTGGTCCGTCTGCTCCCATTCCTTTTGCACGAGCACGCCCCGGATGAGGTCGCGGATGGCCTCGGAGCGGGTCTGGTAGCTCTTTTCCTCGCACAGGGCGTCGAACTTCTCCAGCAATTCGGAATTGAGCGACACGCCGAAACGGATGGTCTGTCCCATGCCGTGTCTCCTTTACGGTCTGATCTCGAAAAGTCCCACCGTGGACCGGTAGGTGGCGAAAGGCACCGATTCCTCATGCAGCCGGGTCACCTGGAAGCCGTCGGCGGCCAACCGGTCCCAAACCGGCCGTGAGATTTCCCGCCAGGGTTCGGACAGCCAGATCCGGCCATCCGGAGCGAGCAGGCTGCGAAAAAGCGCGCACAGCGGCTCGTAGAAACGGGTTTCATAAAGGATGTCGCTGCCCCAGATGTAGTCGAAGCTGCGCGGACGCAGGCATGGCCGGCGCCAGTCCATGACCGCCAGGGACAGGGGCGTGCCGTTGGCGGCCGCGTTGACCGCCGCATGGGAAACCGCGCCCCAGGCATAGTCCACGGCCGTGACCCGGGCCCCGGCCGAGGCCCCGGCCATGGCGGCCAGGCCCATGCCGCAGCCCAGTTCCAGGCAGCGCCGGCCGGCAATGGTGGCCTGCCGCTCCCCGAGCCAGGCGGCGAGCAGCAGGCTGGCCGGCCAGATTTCCGCCCAGTACGGCATGCGCTCGTCCGCGCCGAACTCGTCCTCGCCGATCCCCTCCCACAAGGATTCCATGTCCTCGTCACGGGTCAGGGCAAAGGTTTTCCCGGCCAGCTCCAGGCGCAACCGGCCATGGTCCCAGGCCGGCGGCCGATCCCAGGCGGGCAAGAGCGGTAAGGTGTCATGAACCGGTGACATGCCTCGTTTCTCTCCGGCAAAACGTGTGATTCGATCCTGTAAACGTGTTACCGCAAAATCGGTATCAAGGCAACCGGACTCCCGGACCAGAAACTGTCGTGTGAAAATCGCCCCGCAATTCCAGTCCGGACCGGCCACGGCTTGCCGCGGCCCAGGCAAAGAGGTATTTGAGGCCTGCCCGCCGGTTTGCCCCCTCGCACAAGCCGGCAACTCCATTTCGAGGGAGAACCCGTCATGCAAAAGGATCTGCTGTACGCCAAGACCCATGAGTGGGTGCGCGTCGAGGACGACATTGCCACCATCGGCATCACCGATTTCGCCCAGGAACAACTGGGCGACATCACCTATGTGGAACTCCCCCGGGTCGGCGATACGCTGGAAGCCGGCCAGGAAATGGGTTCCGTGGAGTCGGTCAAGGCGGCCAGCGAGCTTTACAGCCCGGTTTCCGGCGAAGTGATCGAGATCAACACCGAACTCGACAACGCCCCGGAAAAGGTCAACTCCGATCCCTACGGCGAGGGCTGGATGGTGAAGACCCGGCTGTCCGCCGAGCCCGCCGGCCTGCTCTCTCCTGAGGAGTACGAGGAAATCGCCAAGGTAGAGGAATAATCCGGAGGCGGACATGCCCTACATTCCCCACACGCCGGACGAGATCCGGTCCATGCTCGACGCGGTCGGCGTCGCCGAGATGGCCGATCTGTTCGCCGAGATCCCCCCCGAACTCGCGCCCAAGCATTTCGACCTGCCCAAGGGCGGCACGGAAATGGATGTGCGGGCGACCATGGAACGTCTGGCCGGCAAAAACCGGACCGACATGGTCAGCTTCCTCGGCGGCGGATTTTACGACCATTATGTGCCGGCCGCCTCGGACCTGCTGCTGTCCCGGGGGGAATTCGCCACGGCTTACACCCCCTATCAGCCCGAGGCTTCCCAAGGCACGCTCCAGGCCATCTTCGAGTTCCAGACCGCCGTGTGCCGGCTGCTCGACATGGAAGTGGCCAATGCCGGCGGCTACGACGGCGGCACGGTGTTGTTCGAGTCCCTGATGATGGCCGTGCGCCACACCCGGCGCAAGAAAGCCGTGGTCAGCGAGGCGGTCAACCCCATCTACCGCATCGTGCTCGCCACCTACACCAAAAACCTCCACCTCGAACTCGTGACCGTGCCCCACAAAAACGGCCAGGACGACCTGGAGGCGCTCACGGCGGCCATCGACGAGGCCACGGCCGCGGTCGTCGTGCAGAATCCGAACTTTTTCGGCGTGGTGCAGGATTTCACCGGACTTTTCGCCACCGCCGCCGCCAAGGGCGCCCTGTCGATCATCTCCTGCTATCCGGTGCTGCAGACCGTGCTCAAGACCCCGGGCGCCATGGGCGCGGACATCGCCTGTGCCGAGGGACAGAGCTTAGGTCTCCCGCTGTCGTTCGGCGGCCCCTATCTCGGCATCATGACCTGCAGGAAAGCGCTCGTGCGCCAGATGCCCGGCCGCATCGCCGGACGGGCCAAGGACGGCCAGGGACGCACCGGGTACGTGCTCACCCTGCAAGCCCGCGAGCAGCACATCCGCCGCCAGAAGGCCACCTCCAACATCTGCTCCAACCAGGCGCTGTGCGCCCTGCGGGCGCTGATCAACCTGTGCCTGCTCGGCAACGAGGGATTGTCGCGCCAGGCGGCCATCTCCATAGAGAACGCCAACTACGCCGCCTACAAGCTGCAATCCATCCCCGGCGTGCGCCTGCTGTCGGACGCGCCTTTCGGCAACGAATTCGCGGCCGTGTTTCCGATCAACGCCAAGGAAGTGGCCCGCCGGCTCATGGATGGCGGCATCATCCCCGGCTTTCCCCTGGGGCGCTACTACATGGGCCTGGAAAACGCCCTGCTCGTGTGCTGCACGGAAAAGCACCACCGCGACGACATCGACCGCCTGGCCCGGCGACTGGAGCGCATCCTATGAGCACCGTCTTTTCCAAATCCGTGCCCGGCCGGGAAGGCGTCTGGCCGCGCCAGCCCAAGACCGATCCCGTGGATTTCATTCCGGCGAGTCTTTTGCGTGACGGCACGCCCAACCTGCCTTCCCTGTCCGAACTCGACGTGGTGCGGCACTTCACGTCGCTTTCGACGAAGAACTACGGCGTGGACGGCAATTTCTATCCCCTGGGGTCGTGCACCATGAAGTACAACCCCAAGTTCACCGAGGAAGTGGCCGCCCTGCCCGGCTTCGCCCGGCTCCATCCCCTGACCCCCCAGCTGCCCGGCGGCGGCGACATGACCGCCGGCGCCCTGGAAGTCATCTATCATATGGAGCGGCTGCTGTGCGAGATCACGGGCATGGCCGCCTTCACCCTGCATCCCATGGCCGGAGCCCACGGCGAACTGACCGGGGCGCTAATGATCGCGGCCTACCACGCCGACAAGGGCAACAAGAAAACCAAGATCATCTGCCCGGACTCGGCCCATGGCACCAATCCGGCCTCGGCTTCCATCGCCGGCTTCGAAGTGGTCTCCATCCCCTCCAAGGACGGCATGATCGACCCGGCCGCCCTGGCCGCGGCCATCGACGAGGAGACGGCCGGGGTCATGATGACCGTGCCGAACACCCTGGGCCTGTTCGAGTGCCACCTGCCCGAGATCGTGGCCCTGTGCCGCAAGGTGGACGCCCTGCTCTACTACGACGGCGCCAATTTGAACGCCATTCTCGGCAAACTGCGGGTGGGCGACGCCGGCTTCGACGTCGTGCACCTGAACCTGCACAAGACCTTTGCCACGCCCCATGGCGGCGGCGGTCCGGGCTCGGGTCCGGTCGGGGTCTCCCAGCGCCTCATGCCGTTTCTGCCCGTGTCGCGGGTGGAAAAGGACGAGGCCGGGCGCTATTTCCTGAGCTACAACCACCCCAAGTCCATCGGCTATGTGGCACCGTTTTACGGCAATTTCGGGGTGGTGCTCAAGGCGTACGCCTATATCCTGCGCCTGGGCGGCGAGGGGCTGATCCGCGTGTCCGAGGCGGCGGTGCTGGCCGCCAACTACCTGCGCGTCAAGCTGGCCGAGGCCATCGAGGTGCCCTACAACCGGATTTGCATGCACGAGTTCGTGGCCTCGGCCGAACAGCTCGCCGCGACCAAGCACGTGCGCGCCCTGGACATCGCCAAGGCCCTGCTCGACCGGGGCTACCACGCGCCCACCATCTACTTTCCGCTCATCGTCAAGGAAGCGCTCATGATCGAGCCCACCGAGACCGAGAGCAAGCAGACCCTGGACGCGTTCGTGGCCGACCTGCTCGACATCCTGGCCGAGGCCCAGACCGATCCCGAGGCGGTGCGCGCCTGTCCGAAAAACCTCCCCGTGGGGCGTCTGGACGAAACGCAGGCCGCCCGGGCCATGGAGATCACCGATGACCTCTAGCACGCCGAAAAAACTCGTCGTGGTCGGGGCCGGCCCTGGCGGCTACGAAGCCGCCCTGACCGGCGCCAAGGCCGGGCTCGATGTCACCCTGGTCGAACGCGGCAAGCTCGGCGGCACCTGCCTCAACTGGGGCTGCATCCCCACCAAGCACCTGCTCGCGGCCACCTCCCCGGTCCACGCCCTGGAGGCCCAGGCCAAGCAGAAGCTCGTGGCCGGCGAGGTCAAGCCCGATCTGGCCGCCATCCAGCAGAAAAAACGCCGCCTCATCGCCGCCACCCAAAAGGCCATGGCCGAGACCCTCAAAAAGGCCGGCGTGCGCCTTATCACCGGCAACCTGACCGCCGTTGCGCCCGGCACGGCCCAGGTGATGCAGGTCGGCCAGTCCACGATCATCCCCTTCGACAGCCTGATTTTGGCCCTGGGGTCCCGGGCGGCGGGGTTCCCCGGCGTCAAGCCGGACGGGAAATGCGTGCTCGGCGTGGCCCCGGTGCTCGATTTCGACACCCCGCCCGAGAGCCTCGTCATTGTCGGCGCCGGCGCCATCGGGCTCGAAACCTCGGAGATCTACCGGCGGCTCGGCACCAAGGTCACCCTGGTCGATGCCGCGCCGAGGCTCGCCCCCATCGAGGACCCGGACGTGGCCAAGGTCGTGGGGCAAGTCATGCGCCGCCTCGGCACCGATGCCCGGGCCGGGGTCAAGGTCGAAAGTCTCGTCACCGAGGACGGCAAAGCCAAGCTCACCCTCGCCGGCGGGGAGGTCATTTTCGCGGACAAGGCGTTGGTTGCCATCGGCCGCTTCGCCCCGACCGCCGTGCCCGGCCTGGCCGAGCTCGGCGCCACCTTCACGAGCCCCGCGCCCAACAAGGCCTACATCGCCACGGACGCGACCCTGCAAACCGCGCCCGGCATCTACGCCGTGGGCGACTGCAACGGCCGCATCCTGCTCGCCCATGCCGCGGCCAGCCAGGGCGTCTACGCCGCCCGCCACGCCGCCGGTCTGGAAACCGAACCGTACGTGTCCGGCGCCATCCCGGGCTGCTACTACGGCGAGCCGGAGATCATGCGCGCCGGGGTCGTGGCCGCGCCCGGCGACACCATCTCCGAAGCGCCCTTCGTGGCCAACCCCATTGCCCAGGCCTATGCCGACACGGCCGGATTCGCCCGGGTGGTCTGGAAGGACGGCACGGTGGTCGGCGTGACGGCGGTGGGCCACGGCGCCTCGGCCATGGGGACCCTCGCCACCGTCATGGTCAACCAGGGCTGGACCCGGGAGCAGGCCGAAAAGCAAGTCTTCCCCCATCCGACCGCCGAGGAGATCCTGCGCGCCGCCTTGTTGGCGGAGAGGAAAATCAAGGCGTAGGGAGAGCATGCGGGGAGAAACTTCTTGCAAGAAATTTCCCCCCGCGCCCCCATTTCAAGAATTTTGCCAGGGTGGTGCGGATGATGCTTGCGGAGATGGTGTTGCCGCCCGTGTCGGGCATGGAAAAAGGAACGCGGCCCAACGGCGTCACCAGACGTTTCGTGTTGCGGGCCGGTCTGGTCGGCGCGTGCGCCTGCCTGTTGCCATGGCCGGGCTTTGCCGCTCCGGCCGGCTACTATGTTGCCAACAAAGCCCAGTTTCTGAACGATTTTCAGGGCGTGTGCGCCGGAGCCGAAAAATGGCTCGCCCCCCGCACCTCGGACAAGACCGCCAAGGCCATAACCAGCGACGCCAAGCAGCGCTTCGAAACCCTGCTGCCGGGCATCCCGGATATCGGCGGCGCGGCCAACCGCAACCAGCCGTTTCTGACCATGGCCGCCTGGCTCACCGCCCTGACCCAGGCCATGGTCGAAAAGGGCCTCCCTCCCAAGGACGCCGGCCGCCTGCTCTACGACCTCTACGCCTCGGAATGGGCCGCCCTGCCCAAGGACCGGGCCCGGGCCATGGGCGCGGCCCTGTTCGCGCCGGCCCAGATCGCCGCCCTCAAGGATTGGGCCGCAAGCAGCCAAAAACGCGCCAATCCGGCCGACTGGGTGGGCCGGTTCGTACCCGCCGACGGCAAGACCTTCGATGTCGGCTACGACTACAGCGAATGCGGCGCGGTCAAATATTTCAAGGCCCATGGCGTGGCCGCGGTGGCGCCCTACTTCTGCCTCAACGATTTCCTGGCCTCCAAGGCTCAGGGCACGGGCCTTATCCGCTCGGGCACCCTCGCCCAGGGCGCTCCGGTCTGCGATTTCCGCTACAAGCGCGACCGGGCCGTCATTCAGGACTGGGAAACCGAGGTTCCACGCTTCGCCGGCAAACAGCCGGCCTAGCAGGACGAAGGGGATGGAAAGGGCGGAGGGAAAAAGCCTCCGGCGGCCAAAGGGCTGCGCCCTCTGGACTCCCGTCTCGTGGGCCCTTTCCCCTTTTGCTGCACTTTGCCCAACGTCCCGCGCCCCT